>NZ_JAYWYX010000017.1:0-82905 GCF_048147925.1 Acinetobacter sp. 226
TTTTAGGAGTATGTTTATTCATTTTGAAATTATAGGACTGAATAAACCTTATAGGCTAGGTTTGTGCAACAAAGCCAATTAAAGTTATTTCACTTATCTTAATCTAGATAACTATTAAATAGCTGAATTTATAAATAAATTGAATCTTAAAATAAAAATGTACGGTCTAATTCCTTCTTCTGAGCAATAGTTTTGATCGTAGGTCCTGTTACCTGTAAATAAAAAAAGGAAGCCAAAACTTCCTTTTCTCTCATGATTCAGGCTTAGATCCCGTATTTAACCCGGTAATCTTCCATTTTCGCCAACGCCTCTAGGTCGCCTTTCACTTCCAGATAGTCCATTAAGTCTTTCATTGTAATTAAGGCATGTACAGGGATCTCAAGCTCTTGCTGTACTTCCTGAATCGCAGATAAATCCCCCTGGCCTTTTTCCTGGCGGTCTAGCGCTACCAAAACTCCGGCAATTTGAGCACCGGCATTCTTCAAGATGGTAACGACTTCACGAATTGCTGTGCCTGCGGTAATCACGTCATCAATGATCCAGACTTTTTTACCTGCTACAGAAGCACCGACCAATACCCCACCTTCACCATGGTCTTTGGCTTCTTTGCGGTTAAACCCCCACGGCACACTCACCCCATGATTTTGCGATAAGGCAACCGCCGTAGCTGCCACAAAAGGGATACCTTTATATGCAGGGCCGAAGATCACTTCCACATGGTCACATTCAGTCAGTTTCGCAGCATAGCCAGAAGCCAGCAGGGTTAAGGCTTCACCATCATTTAGCAGGCCCGCATTAAAAAAATAGGGGCTCACACGTCCCGATTTTAAAGTAAACTCACCAAATTTAAGCACACCGCGTGATAATGCGAGTTCGATAAAAGCTTGCGGGTTAAACTGAGCTGGCGTTGACATGAGGTGCTCCTAAATCCATTAATTAAGGTAAGACTTGCGCATGATACCAAAGAGTAGCTATCCAGGTGATCAAAAAATTCTTCGCGTCGTTTCGATTAATGTCAACGGCTTACGCTCATCTGTCACCAAAGGTCTATTAGAATGGATGGAACAGTCTGAAGCTGATGTAATTTGCATGCAGGAAAGTCGGATCACGCATGCGCAGTGGACCGATAAATTCAAGCCTGAAGGCTGGTACGCGCACCTGTTTCCTGCCGAACGTCCGGGGTATGCCGGTACTGCCATTTATAGCCGCCTGCCTTTTGTCTCTTTAACCGATGGCCTGGGTTTTGAACTGGCCGATTCACAAGGTCGTTTTATTGCCGCTGAATTTGACTTGGGTCTAGAGCAAACTGTACAGATCTGCTCACTGTATCTGCCTTCCGGCTCATCAGGAGATGAAGCGCAAGCACGTAAAGATCACTTTCTGGAAGAATACGCGAAAATCCTGAAACAGTGGCGTGATGAAAATAAGTCGGTGATTGTCTGTGGTGACTATAATATCGTGCATAAACGTATTGATATTAAAAACTGGTCAGGTAACCAGAAATCTTCAGGATGCTTGCCGCATGAACGTGCCTGGCTGGATCATATCTACGATGAGCTGGGTTATGTCGATACTTTCCGTGAAGTGCGCAAAGAAGCCGAGTTATATTCTTGGTGGTCAAACCGTGGTCAAGCACGCGCCAAGAACGTGGGTTGGCGGATTGATTATCAGGCCTGTTCTCCAGACTGGAAAGAGCGCACTGTGAATGCTTGGGTCTATAAAGATCAATGGTTTAGTGACCATGCTCCCGTGATTATTGACTACAAACTATAAATCCGTACGATGCAACATAGTAAACATATGTTCACTCAGTTAGGGTTTATCTCTTACATGACATGACGTATTTCTTGGGTTTATCTCCATGTAATAACATAGCATTATAGCGCTACGGCACAGGGACAGGTCAGGATGACCATATAAGGACAGGACGCCGTAGGACGAAAATAAAACAGACTATAGATGTAGCCTGTTTTGCATGGATGTGACAATGGACGTTGGATTGAGACCCGCATGATCAGGATGATTAAATGCGGGTTTTCTATTTTTATTACTTCTGCTACACCTCAATTTCATTTTTTATGATGCAGATTATTCTTTTTCTTGCCACCAATGTTAAAGCAGCTTGATGTCATTTTAATGACAGGGCTTGGCAGGTATTTAAAACTGATACTTAAAAAATTTTCCTTTTCCTGGTTGGGTTTTACATGGTCTGCTGTGGCCAATTTGGTTAAGCTAATGCATGATTTAAATTTTCTAGATGACAGCTATGTTAAAAATTTATGGAATTAAAAATTGCAGTTCAATGAAAAAAGCCTTTGATCTGCTTAATGAGCAAGGTCTCGCTTATGAATTTCATGATTATAAAAAACAGGGCATCGATGCTGAAACAGTGAAAATCTGGCTGGACACCTTGGGTCAGGATGTAGTGTTGAACAAGAAAGGTACTACCTGGCGTAAACTCGGCGCAGAAGAACAACAGATGGCCCTATCGAGTGAAGATGCTTTAATTAATGCATTAACCACTCACACCAGTTTGATTAAACGCCCTATCTTGGCAACCTCTGCAGGATTTATTGCCGGTTTTGATGAATCTGCCTATCGTAACTTAGATTCTTGATTTCTTTTTTAAACAAGCGCCATAAAAAAAGCCTGACATCCGTCAGGCTTTTAAATATCTACTTAAATAAATCAGTTGGCACGAATCCAGGTCTGGTTACGACCCAATGCTGCTACACCAATGAAACCACGTAGCTCAAGCTTCTTGCCACTATCAGCCAGCTGACCTTTCAACTTATAAGTTTTACCAGATTGTGGATCCAGGATTGAACCGCTGTCATAGCTGGTACCACCAGTATTTTTAAGACCTTTGACAATAGTCAAGCCTTTGAGTGACTTGTTCTTGTAAGGACCTTCACACTTGGTACAGGCATTTTCTTCACCTGGAGTTAACACCGACTGAATGCTGGCTGACAAAGTGCCATTCTTTTGTTCAGTGAATTTAACCATCGCCTTCGGCTGCTTGGTTTTGTCATCAATGGTTTTCCATACCGTGCCATTTAAAGGATCCGCAGCATTAGCCAATGCAGATAAGCCTAGTAGTCCTAACATAAGCGCTATTTTTTTCATTTTTCTTCATTTCCTTAGTCTGAAAATAGACCAATCTAGTATTAAAAAGTCACAACAAATTTTCAATTTTTAGCTGTGACTATTTAGTGTAACCTTGTAAATATGGTTGGTAAATAATCTACATGATTAATAAAAGCACAAAAAGATGGAAGGAAAATGAAGATAAACGCACTAACGAAACAATTAATTACAGAAAGCTTTTTAAAAACAGCCATTCGTGCCCCGAGCAGATTGAATCTTCCACCTAGTTCCATGCGTCTTACACTGGAACAAATGTGCAAACTTTTCCCTCAGGACAAAACTGTGGAGATTCGCTCCCTCCGTCTGGCGGGGCTACGTGCTGAGGAAATCAAACCACAGCAGGAATCCAGCCAGCTGATTTTTCATATTCATGGTGGGGCATTTTATTTAGGCTCCTTAAAAACCCATCGTGCTTTTATGACGCAAATTGCAGCTCGGACCCAAATGCAGGTCCTACATGTAGATTATCCACTATCCCCTGAATCTGCCTATCCGGAAGCCCTGGAAGCCTTGTTTGATGTTTATCACCTGCTACTGGATCAAGGAGTGCAGGCCAAAGATATCATCCTGTCCGGCGACTCTTGTGGAGCCAATCTGGCACTGGCGCTGGCACTTAAAATACAGCAGGAAAATCTCCCACAGGTTAGCGGTTTGATTCTCCTGTCTCCCCTGCTGGATCTGACCTTAACCAGCGAATCTTTACGCTATAACCAGAAACATGATTCCCTGCTTTCTCTGGAAACACTTCAAACCGGAATTGAATATTATGTCCCGCGCTCAATTAACCGTGGCGATCCGGAAGTTTCCCCATTTTTTGCCGATTTAAACGGCTTGCCCCCGATCCATATTCAGGTAGGTTCCAAAGAAATTCTGCTGGATGATGCGACCCGTTTTAAAGAAAAAGCCGAGCAGGCAGGTATCGAGGTTGAATTCAAACTGTATACCGGCATGTGGCATAATTTCCAGATGTTCAGTGCTTGGTTCGATGAAGCCAAACAGGCCTTAGGTGATCTTGCTGAATTTGCCCATGGTCTAGATCGGGATTAAATATAATTCAGCATGTAAAAAAAGTCAGCCGCAGCTGACTTTATTCAGAAAGGAAAGGGCTGAGTTAAATAGCCTGAACCTGCTGTAATGCACTTTGCAGCGCTTGTGCTTTGGCAGTTTCGCCCATGTTAACTCCTTCGGCACGAATCACTTCAATATCCGTTACACCAGTAAAGTTAAATACGGTTTTCAGGAAAGCTTCCTGAAAATCAGCCGGGCTCTGCTCGCCATAAACCCCACCACGGCTACTGGCAATATACACTTTCTTATTTCCCGCCAGACCCACAGGACCTTGTTCGGTGTATTTAAAGGTACGTCCTGCGACACAGATCCGGTCAATCCAGGCCTTCAAAGTCGAGGGTAAACCAAAGTTATACATCGCGGCACCAATGACCACGATATCAGCCTGCAAATATTGCTCTAAAATTTTGTCACTTAAGGCAGTCTGTTCTGCATTTTGACCCATTAAAATCTCAGCATTCAGATGTGGAATGGGCTGTGCAGCCAGATCCAGATAGTCAACTTCAATTGCCTCAGCATATTTTTGCTGTAATTGCTCTACCACAGCCTGCGTCAACTGACGCGAAATTGAGGCTTCTCCTAAAATACTGGAATCTATCTGTAAAACTTTCATGATGTGGCTCTTTCTTTACGGTTCTATTGAATAATTAATCCAGCTATTTTAACTATTCATCATAATGAAATAATTAGCACCAATAAAACACATCATCCTGAATTTAGAACAAAACTGTGTACTGCTTAAGCTCTCCGATTTTTAAGTAAGGATACTTTGACACAGCACTGAGTGCCTGCATCACAGGCTAAAGCCCACCAGACAAGATATAAAAATAACCAAACCGAGTTAAATATTGTTGTTTATCAAGTACTCCAACTTATGTTATCTTATGTAAATAACGCCATAAATATCCGATAAGTCTTAAAAAAAACTGCCATAGCAATTAAAATCAGGCCGGGACCATGAAGCGAATATCGCCTGTACCAGAAAAAATACTGAAGCATAAAATCACGAAATATCTGGTCGAAGATGAAGTCGTGATGAACTGGAGTATTCTAAAAAAGTGCATCCTGATGCTGGCATTGGGATGCGGAGTACATCTGACCTGGCTCGGCTGGGATATTTTCGTGTTATTAAATCCCGAATATTGGCAATATGTTCATCTAGAACGGGTCTATACACAAATTACTCTGAACAGCAGCTTTCTGGTAATTCTATTTCTCCTGATTTTTCCCTGTTATAAATTTTAGGGGAATCAGCTGATTGAACGTTATCTGCCTTACATGGCAGTGGGTACTTTTGTTATCTCGTTGTGTCGTGACGCCTATCTCGTCGGGGTGATCAGCCCTGTGGCCACGACCTCCTATGTCTGTTTAATTATGGTGGGACTGGTGCTGTTCCATCGCACACTGGTCTATAGCATGCTGATTCCAGCATCCATTTTCCTAGGCGGATGTGCCTATTTAAGTTTCAGCCATCAATTGCCTTATTCACCGCTATTTAATCTCGATGGCGAGCTTTTCTATAATGGTTTCTGGCTGTTATCGATGCTGTATTTCATTTTGCCAATTCTGGCCGTCTGCATGGTATTATTCGAGATTCTGCTCAGTCAGTGGCGGCATCGCGAGCAGCTGATCAAACAGCTGAGCCAGATCGATCCGCTTACCAACCTGTTTAACCGTCGTAGCATCAATCAGTGTCTGGACAAACTGAATGCCGCAGCGACTCCCAATTATGCCCTGGTGTTGCTGGATCTGGATCATTTCAAGAAGATTAATGACCATTTTGGCCATCATAAGGGTGATGAAACCCTGGTAGAAGTGAGCGCCGTGCTGAACCAGCAATTGCGTGAAAGTGATGTGGTCGGCCGTTTTGGCGGGGAAGAATTTATTCTGGTGCTTAAAAATACCAGTCTGGAAAAAGCCGAACAAGTGGCTGAACGCTGCCGCATTGCCATTCAGCAATTGCAGATTTTCAGTGATGAGGGTGAGTTGATTCCGGTCACGGCCAGTTTCGGGATTGCCATTTCGACAGCTGATTTACGCCCACAACAATTATTGAGTCAGGCCGATCAGGCACTTTATCAGGCTAAAGCGGATGGACGTAATCTGGTCAAAGCCTATGTTGAGCCACTGACTGCCCAGATGCAAGTTTCCTAAACAGCCCAATTTCTGGATAATATTGAATACTAAGGCTTTTCGCTTTGCGCCAAACTTTGCAACTGGGCCAGCAATTCAGCTTCGCTAAATGCACCAGTCAATCGCAACCCCCGGATTTCCTGCTGCTGCGCATTCAAGAATAAATACGTCGGCGGTCCAAGAATTTCCCATTGATTTAACAGTGCTTGATGAGAAGCATTATATTGGCTTAAATCCAGCTTGATCAGGAAATATGGCGCAAGGGCCTGCTGTACCGCTGCAGATTTTAAAATCCGGTGTTCGATCGGCTGACAGGCGACACACCAGTCGGCATAGACATCAATAATGACCTTTTGTCCTTGTGGGACCTTGGCCAAAATCTGCTGAAATTCTGCCGCATTACGGGCCACATGCCACTTGGCTTCTGTACTCGCCTGCTCCACAAAAAACCGCTGACTGTGCTGATATTGGCTATAAGCAATATAAGGCACGGCCAATGCCAGACACAGGATATACAGCCATCTTAGACCAGTACGATGCCAGAAAATCCGGAATAGTACATAGGCAACAAAGGCCATGCCCAAAGCTAGGGATAACCACTGTAAAACAGCTTCTGAAATCAGCGGCCGAATAAAATACAGCGCCAGCGCCAGCATGATAAAGGCAAAGAGCACTTTAATCTGGTTCATCCAGTGCCCGGCTTTCGGTAGAATCCGCGCCCCCAGAATACTGGCCAGTAGTAAAGGTGCACCCATTCCGAAACCCAGGGTAAACAGTAGCAGAGCTCCCTGCCACTGACTTTGGGTCTGGGAAATAAACAACAATGCACCTGCCAGCGGTGCAGTCATGCAGGGTCCGACCAGGAGTGCCGAAATCACTCCCATAATACCCGCACTGACCAGACTACCTCCCTGCTGCATGGCCTGTGCCCGGTCCAGACGATGAACCAGACGTTGTGGCAGTTTGATTTCAAACAGGCCAAACAGATTCAGGGCAAACAGGACAAATAGCAGACTAAATCCGATCAAGGTGGCGGGTTGCTGCAACCAGCGCTGGAAGTTCAGGCCGGCTGAAGATGCAATTAAGCCAAGTACCGCATAGACAGCAGCCATACTGCTGACGAAAGTCAGTGCAATCATCCAGGCTTTCAGACCTTTGCTGTCTCGTACAATCAGCGACGTCAGAATCGGCAGCATCGGCAAGGAACATGGGGTAAAAGCCAGTAATATTCCCAAACCAAAGAACAGCAAAAGCCCATAACCTAAAGAGCGTTCAAGCAGCTGGGCTGACCATTTTTGGTCTTGTGCTGCATAGGGTCCGGTTTGCCAGTCTGATGCGGAGAGGTTATCTACAGCAGACTCTGAGGAACCTGCTGTATTAAACAGGGTATTTTGTTGCGGTGAGGCGCTATTCAAATCAAGTAAACGTTTTGTTCCTGATCCGGCTGCTTCAAATTGTACCAGACCGGACAAATCAGTCTTGAACTGGATGGTTTGTGGCGGATAACAGATCCGGTCTTTAGCACAGCCCTGCCAACTGACCTGATAGGATTGCCCCGCCTGGGTCGGAACCTGAAACTTTAACTGCTGGTAATAAACCTGGGTATGCCCATAGTTGTCATCATATAAATCTTCAGCTGGCGGCAATTCAAGCACTAATGCCTGATTGCCCTGCCGCACTTCAATTTTATGCTGATACAGATAATAATTGTCTGGAATCTGCCAGCTCAGTTCAGCCTGCTGCTGACTGGTGGAGATCACAGTTAACGGAAAAGCCTGCTCGGCAGACAACAATGCCGTTTCCGCCTGAGCAGGACTACTGAATACAGAGCAGCCTAAAATGAGCGGGACAAGTACTTTCCCCCAGACCGGAAACTGCGAGTATTTGATCATCTGTAAACTAAACCGCTTAGAACAGGACAGATAAGCCTAGGCCTGAGAAGTAGCTTCGATCTATACCATTCAGATCTACACCTACACTGGCGTCCAACTGGACACGATCGTTTAATGCATACATCACTCCAGTGCCAAGCGCGTATTCATTATTGACTCCTTCAGCCTTACGGTAAACCAGTTCAGAATAGCCTGACCAGCGATCTTTAATCTGGTAGCCTAAAGATGGAACTGCCACAACTGCCCAGTGACTGTCCTGCCATTCATAACGCATGGTGATTGCTGTGCTTACCAACTCATTATACTGATAAGAAACTGCAGAACTGAGGCTGTAAATATCCTCTTCATTACTAAAACCGGCATTGCCTGTCGCAATAATTGCTTCAGCCAGCAAGGCCATACTCAGTTTGTCATCATCCAGATCAATGGCTTTTTTTAGACCGATACTGATATCACCCAAGCCGTCTTCGTCATCGGTCTGACCATTGGATTTTACTTGCTTCCATCCAGGACCATCCCAGCCCAGACGTAGTTCTAAATCCTTGGCAATCCCGGTACGTAACAACATATCTGCATTAAGTCTGGTAATCATCTGCTCGCCTGAATCGCTATACTGAACTGTGGGCAATCTCTGTTCCCAGGCTACCTTTCCTACGGGAGTGATGCCGGTACCGAGACCTTCACCAGGCCGGTCAAATTCAAAATCAGCTGCGAAAATTTGGGCACTACAACTCGCCAGTGCTATCAGACCCAAAATTCTTAATGTTGTCATATCCAGGCTCTTTTATAAAATGTATTTAACCAAGCTCTTTGGTCATTTTTGCGCCATGACTACGAAGTAGTTCGAGCGTCTGTTTTTCTTCTTGCAGGGCTTCTGACCAGTTAATTTCATCAAAATCACAGTCAAAGAACAGGTCACTAATTGAAGATAAAATTGTCATGCCATCTTCATCTTTGCTATTCGGATCTACTTTTTCATCAAGTAAACGCTGTACGGCAGGTGCACATGCGGCACTTGCAGCATCCCAAAGCGGACCATAAATTTCTTCAGCATCCCAGAGATGCAGATTTACTTTGGCCTGGATCAGCTCTTCCAGAATCTGTAAATGAACTTGCAAGCGTGCCTGCTTTTCATCTTCTGAAAGTGGGGTGCCGGCTTCATACAACTCGCACACCTCTTCCCACCATTTAAACAGGCCATCCGACCAGACCGAAATCACCGGACCTTTGTCATGATCTACAAAATTTGGATTGAGTCCACCTGCCAGCAGCTGTTTGACCTGTTCCAGATTCAATTCTTCGAGTGCTTGCACAAAAAGCTGTTGTTGCGCAGTTAACATGATGGAACTCACTTTAATTCGTTTTCGACTATTATGCCGAATAAAGAGGCTTTTGTTGTATTTCCAGCAAGTATATTTTGGTTTTAATATGAAAAAAGCCCCGCAGGGCTCTTTTCAAATCGTTCCGAAATCAGTTTTCTGTATCTACTGTATCCGTATCTGCAAGTTCCAGTGTACCTGCACGAGGGTCATCATTTTTCTCGATAACATGTTCCAGACTGCGTTTCAGCCGGTCAATAGCACCACTAATCGCAGTCGCTACACTCGGTGCACGATGATTGACCACTACTGGTTTCAATCCTGCAGGCCGTGCTTCAATCATGCAGCGAATATCGTCTTCACCGCCTTTGGCACCATTTTCATCACTAAGATGGACTGAAAAATGGGTAATACGTTCGCTGTGGCGCTGGAATTCCTGATTCAATTCTGCACGTACATACTCAATTAAACGATCGCTATTCTGAATGTGCTTATCTGTACGGATTTCAATATTCATAAATTACCACCCTCGAATCTCTGTAACTTTTTTAGTGCAAAATTCTTTATCTTGGCACGCTCTTAACTTGCTGTTTCACATTGTATTTTACATCTCCAAATGACTGGACTTCTAACCTCCACTTTGAATGATGAACACATTTTTTGAGTCTGCAGAATCGTGTCCTTATATCTAGAATATCGGCCCTATCTGGAAAATATGCAAGTGGTATTTTGGATTTTTAGCAAAAGAATAATTGATTGTGACAAGTACTTACCGAGTTAAAAACAACTGATGAGTTATGGTGTAGTTGCAATATTATTTATGTGACTGGGTGTTGAACTCTTCATTATAAAATCTGCTTATAACTTGCAGCCGCCCATTATCCCCAAGAATACAAAATGAGAGCAAATTATTAAAAATAATAGATTTTGTATTTAGAATCACTACGGATAAGCAGATTATTTTTTCATTCTAGTGCGCGGTAGCAGAAACAGCTTTGCAAAAAGCTTAGTTTTGGCTGTTTAAGCAGCAAGATTAAACAATCCAGATACTTTTTTATCTGAATAAAGCTGGACAAGTAGCCAATAATCTAAAATTTTAGACCCGGTTTTATGACCTCAATGGTGAATAAAATCTGAAAGAGCAATACCTTCAAGATTAAAGTACCAAGCTATGAGTTCTTTTCATCTGCTTTTACCTAAAAATAATATTTTAGGTTAAAAATCCAATTATTTTTAATAACTTAATCTCCTCATAAGCCTCTTATACCTACTGAATGTTCTATGCTTGTTTATAGATAAATAATGTTTTTGCCGTCTTAACAAGCAAACAAAGATCACTCTTTTTCGACTTTTTAAAATAAAGACTTAGAAAATTCAGACCGGAACAGCAGTAATAAGACTGATTCCTCCGCGGTCATGACTCCCTGAATATTTTGGCTGGATCAGCAATTTTAACTTTATTTTTACTTATTAATCTGTATGCTTATTCTGCTTTCTTGGGGGAGAGATTTAAATGAAATTTACACAACTCGCAGCACTTTGTGCATTGGCTTCAACTGCAGTATTTGCTCAAGCAAAACCTGTATGGCAGGACTTCAGCATTACTGGTCTTTATGGTGAACACTATGCATTCCCGGGTGCAGGTGACGATAACCAGCAAACCACTGCAACCTTTGAATATGCTGCCAAGTTGAATTACGGGGATTTCTTCGGTTTTGCTGACCGTACTCATAATGACTCAGGTAATGCAACCTATTTCGAAGTATCACCTCGTTTGAGTCTGGGTGCTGTTACCGGTCAAAAGCTTGAACTTGGACCGATTAAAGATGTATTGATTGCGGGTACATGGGAAGGCAATAGCGCTAACTATCCTGGCAGTGATTTTAACAATTATCTGTATGGTGTTGGCTTTGACCTTGAAATTCCATATTTCCAGTATACTCAGCTAAACTTCTACAAGGCCGATAATGAAAAAGGCTCTGAAGACGATTACCAAATGACCGTGGTGTACGGTATTCCTTTCAAAGTTGGCGCCGAAGACTTCCTTGTTGACGGATTCCTTGACTGGTCTACTGCTGAAAAAAATGGTCATGCGAGCGAGCTTAACTGGACCACCCAATATAAGTGGAATCTGGGCAAACATATCTCTCCAGAAACCCGTCTATACCTGGGTATTGAACATTCAGTCTGGAATAACAAATATGCTGTAAAAGGTACGGACGAAAACAATGTCAGTGCCCTTGTGAAGTATCACTTCTAATTGATGTATGATCAAAAGCAGAACTTCGGTTCTGCTTTTTTTAAACCATAATTTCAGCTTTACCCTAACAGAACAAGAATATGCCTGATTTTGACATTCGCCCTGCGACCGAACTTGATCTTGAAACCATCCTTGAGATTTATAATCAGGAAGTGCTCTATGGCACTGCGACCTGGAACAGAACGGCTTTTGATCTGAACTATTTCAAAATCTGGTTTAAGCAGCTTAAAAATCAGAATTTTCCAGTTTTTGTGGTTGAAGATACTCGAAATCAGGTCGTGGCTGGTTATGCCTGTTATGATCATTTTCGCAGTATTCAGGGCTTTCAACAGACGGTTGAACATTCCATTTTTTTAAATCCGGATTATGCAGGACAAGGTCTGGGTTCTAAATTATTGCAGTATTTAATTGAAAAGGCTCAAGTACAGAAATTGCATATTATGGTTGCCGCAATTGATTCAGAAAATACCTCGTCACTTCGCCTGCATGAAAAACTGGGCTTTATTCAAACTGCGTATATGCCACAAGTCGGACAGAAGTTTGGGCAATGGCGTGATTTGGTCCTCTTACAACTCAATCTGGATCTGGCTTGATTCAGTCTTATATTAAATTCTTCTTTAATGTTAGCTCATTACTAGTCTGATCAAAACAGATATTCTATTTACTTCCCGGACTTGCTATGTTGTATTCAGCTCAAAATCATACTGAATAACACCATGTACAAATCTCTATTTCCTATTATTTTTTTAAGTTTAAGCGCGCTCACTTTTGCTGATTCAGAGTTCGAGAAAGAATTGCATTCAGGCTGTAGCCAAGTCCAAAACTATGCAAATAATGGCAAGAAATTCTACGACCAAAAACAATATCAAAAGGCCATAGCGCAATTTGAGCAACAAGCGGCCTGGTCATCCTTTTGTGCGATGAATGTAGAAGACGGTGGTAAAGCTTTTTCTGAACGTGATATCACCACGGCGTTTAATAATGTCGGCATAAGTTATACCAAGCTTGGAAAGCCGCAATGGGCACGCGCCTGGTTTTCCGTTTTCCCGAATGCTAAAGCCAGCCAGTTCAATTTAAAACAATTGCCTGCACCACAAAAACCGAAGAATCTTGCAGGAAAATATGTCCGCTATGCAGGTTTTGGTCAGTGGAATACGATGGAAGTTAAACGGGCTTCGAATGCCTACCAGATTGAGTTTAATGGACTCTATATGGGTTTACGCAGTCTGATTTATGGTCCTAATATGGGAGAATTTTCAACCCGGATGCCACTGAACAAAACACATACCCAATATCGTTATGACGACTGCAGAATTGATTTGAAATTTCAGTTTAACGCTCAAATTGGACAACAGATTATGGTCAATAGCAGCAATCCGATGTCTTGCGGTTTTGGGCATAACGTTTCAGCAGATGGCAAGTATTTAAAGGTTGAGTGATTACTGATTCAGCGATATCTTATTGCCCTATAAAAAAACATAATATTCAAAATATTATAGGGAAAATATGGCTGATACGGGCAAAGCGATAGGCGGTGAATTTAGAACCGGACAATTTGGCATGTACTTCCTTTGGGATGAAAATACAGAAATCTAATCCCTCCATTATTTAAAAGAAGATTTCCCCTCTCTCTTTAGGAGATGAGAAACTCTGCTTGGTAAGAGGAGATTTAAAATTTAATCCCTCCAAACCTCCCTTTAAAAAAGGGAGGCTTCAGAAGCATTAAATCGCCACCAACTCCCGAATTCCCTTCTCCGGCATTTCACTGCCTACACCTTGCGCCACGACTTGCCCACGTGCCATCACGGTATAACCATCGGCAAGTTCTTCAGCAAAGTCATAAAACTGCTCAACCAGCACAATCGCCATCTCACCACCATCCGCCAGTTTACGAATGACCCGGCCAATGTCTTTAATAATGGATGGCTGAATACCTTCAGTCGGTTCATCCAAAATCAGCACACGCGGTTCAGAAGCAAGGGCTCGTGCAATGGCAAGCTGCTGCTGCTGACCACCGGACAAATCTCCGCCGCGGCGGTGCTTCATTTCCTCCAAGATAGGGAAAATTTCATACAAATGCTCAGGCACTTTACGTGTCTTTGCTCCTTTAAATTTCGCCATGCCAATCAGAATATTTTCCTCCACCGTCAGCGTTGAAAAAATATCTCGACCTTGTGGCACATAAGCCAAACCTTCACGTACACGCTGTTCAGGACTGAGCCTGGATATGTCTTTACCATCCAGCAAAATCTGTCCGGATTTAATCGGTAAAATACCCATCAGGCATTTAAGGAGCGTGGTTTTCCCCACACCATTGCGTCCAAGTACCACCGAACATTCACCTACAGGTGCAGCCAACGACACATCACGTAAAATATGACTGCCACCATAAAATTGATTGACGTCTTTGACTTCTAACATCGCGGTCTCCTTAACGTCCTAAATACTTTTCAATGACATCTTCATTGGTTTGTACTTCTGCCAATGTGCCTTCTGCTAAAATTGCGCCTTGTGCCAACACGGTGACTTTTTCACTAATGGTATCAATGAAGCTCATGTCATGCTCGACCACGACTAGGGTGTGATTTTTCTTGAGTTCTAAACACAGCTCCGCCGTGCGTTCAGTTTCTGCATCGGTCATGCCTGCTACAGGTTCATCCAGTAAAATCAGTTTTGGACGTTGCATCAGCAACATGCCGATTTCTAACCATTGCTTTTGACCATGTGACAGTAAGCCAGCAGGTTTATGAATAAATTCTTGCAGACGAATTTGCGTTAAGGACTCATCTAAAGCATTTTGTGCATCAGGATCGAGCTTGCTAAAGAAACTCTTTTTCACCCGCTTGTCTTTGGGTGCAGCCAGCAGTAGATTTTCCATCACTGTGAAATTTTCAAACACTGTTGGTTTTTGAAACTTGCGCCCAATACCAGCTTCGGCAATTTCTTCGGTGCTCATTTTCGACAAATCATAGTTTTGCCCAAAAAAAGCGCTGCCTTCGGTTGGTCGGGTTTTGCCGGTAATCACGTCCATGAGGGTGGTTTTCCCTGCCCCGTTCGGCCCGATGATGCAGCGCAATTCACCCTCTTCGATATACAACGACAAATCATTTAGGGCACGAAAGGCATCAAACCATACACTGACTTTTTCCAGATATAACGCAATGCCGTGAGTAAAGTCTGCGCCTTGTTCTCTTGGACGACCATAGCCTTCAGAAGCATGACCACCATGAGGTTGTAGGATCTCGCTCATTCGCTACGCTCCTTTTTAAAACGGTCAAACAGACCAATAATGCCTTTCGGTAAGAAAATGGTGACCACAATAAATAGCGCACCCAAAATGAGTAACCATGCTTCAGGATAAGCCGAGGTGAAATAGGTTTTTACCCCGTTAATGACACCTGCACCAATCAATGGACCAATCAGTGTGCCACGTCCACCCGCTGCCACCCAAACCGCCATTTCAATGGAGTTCACCGGGTTCATTTCACTTGGGTTAATAATGCCGGCTTGCGGCACATACAACGCCCCTGCAATCCCGGCGATCACCGCAGAAAGCACCCATGCCGAGAGCTTGTACCAAAGCGTGCGATAGCCCAAATATTGCAGACGATTTTCGCTGTCACGAATCGCCCCCAACACCCGGCCATAAGGTTTATTCATTAAATGACGTAAACCCACAAAACAGAGCAGCAGTACCAGTGCAGTGATAAAGCACAGGCTGGCACGCATAGATGCCGAGGTAATGTCCATACCTAAAATGGTTTTAAAACCGGTAAAACCATTGTTGCCACCAAAGCCGGTTTCATTACGGAAGAAAAGTAATGCAGCGGCAAAAGTCATGGCTTGAGTAATAATCGAGAAATACACGCCTTTAATTTTCGAGCGGAAAGCAAAGAAGCCAAAAATAAAGGCAATGATGCCCGGCACTAACACTACAAGTGCGAGCGACCAAAGAAAGTACTCCGTACCCACCCAAAACCATGGCACTTCCGTCCAACTGAGGAAGCGCATAAAGTCAGGAATGCCATCCCCTGCAGACTGGCGCATCAGGTACATCCCAAAGGCATAACCGCCAAGGGCAAAGTACAAACCATGCCCCAAACTTAAAATGCCGGCATAGCCCCAGACTAAATCCAGTGCCAAAGCGACCAAGGCCAAGCACATGATTTTGCCAATCAAGGTAACCCAATAAGCAGATAAATGCAGGGTTGAATCGGCAGGTAATAAATGTAGCCATGGCAATGCCAATAAGATGGCAAAGCACACGGCTATGGCAATCCCGCTATGTGGTTTGTCGGATAATAATTGTTTAATCTTCATGTACTTACTCCACAAAACGACCTTTGATGGCAAACAAACCTTGTGGACGTTTTTGAATAAACAAAATCACAAGCACCAAGAGAACAATTTTTGCCAGTACCGCACCAATGCCAATTTCCAAGGCGGTACCGCTAATACCTAGACCAAGCGCTGCAAGGACTGCACCCCACACCTGACCTACACCACCGACAACTACAACCAAGAAGGCATCAATAATATAGTTTTGCCCTAAATCCGGCCCGACGTTACCGACTTGTGCCAAAGCACATCCGGCTAGTCCTGCAAGACCTGAACCTAAACCAAAGGCCATCATATCGATACGACTAGAACGAATACCGACTGCTCGCGCCATTTGACGGTTTTGTGTCACCGCACGAACGAATAGACCAAAACGGGTTTTATTCAGTAGGTAAACCAACAGTAAAAGCACTGCAATGGTAAAGACAATAATCGCAATACGGTTATAGGGCAGCATTAAGCTAGGCGTGATAGAGATCCCGCCCGACAGCCATGAAATGTTCGATACTTCAACATTTTGTGCACCAAAAGTCATCCGTACCAATTGCATCAGAATGAGACTGACACCAAAAGTGGCAAGCAAGGTTTCCAACTGGCGACCATAGAGTGGACGAATCACGGTACGTTCAATCAACATGCCGATCAGCCCACTTACCAAGAATGCCGCAGGAATCGCGGCGATTAAGTACCAATCGACATAGCTGCCCAAATAGCTTTTAAACAGGCTTTGCACCACATAAGTGGTATAGGCGCCAATCATAATGAGCTCGCCATGTGCCATATTGATGACACCGAGCAAACCGTAGGTAATCGCAAGACCCAGTGCAGCAAGCAACAAAATACTGGCGGTACTTAAACCTGAAAATAAATGTCCTGTCCATTCGCTGGCTTGAATACGGGTTTTAATACTGCTTTTCGCTTCAAGCAAAGCCGCTTTCAGTTCAGGATGGATATTCGGCTGTGCCAACTCATTGTCAATCATCGCCAAGACATCAGGACGATTAGAATCTTGTAAAATTTTTGCGGCTTGAATTTTGACGAGCACATCTGAGTTTTGATAATCCAGACGCGCTTTCAACTGTGCCAAACGGGCTTTGACTTTATTGTTTTGTTCTTTTAAATACAGCGCATTGATATGTGCTATATCAAGTTCTGCAAGATTGCTTTCATAAATATCAATCGCTTCTAAACGCTCAGAGGCATCATCCGACTTCAACTTGCTTTGTGCCAAACCAAAGGTCAGTGCTTTACGCAAGGTATTCACCAAAGTGACTTGTGCAAGGTCACTTGGCCAATCTGCAACGACATCTAAACTTGGATAACTGAGCAACTGATTATCGGCTTCTAAAATATAAGTTTGTCCTTGAGAACCGCTATAAAGCTGGTTGTTTTCAACATATTCTGCAAGCTGATCTAACTGTTCAATACTGCCTGGCCATTGATTGAGTAAAGCACGACGTTGAGCAAAATCACCTTGCACAAATTGCTGAATCGCATCTTGTTGTTGTATCGCTATGGTTGAATTATTGTCTTGTAAAGAGGTTTCTGCTGTTGCCATTTGCATACAAAATATTTGTATAAAAAACAGAAAAATAGTGGCGATATTCACACGAATATTCATTATATACACCCCTATTCCATTGGAAGTTTTCCGTGGAGAGTAAGAAAAAAATCAGGGAATGCCTGCTACGGCTGTAGCAGGCAAAAGATAGGTCTTATTTAGGAATGTACGGGCTCCAAGGCTCTGCTTGAATAGTTTGAGATGTTTTGTAGACCACATCAAACTGACCATCACCACGAATCTGACCAATCATGACTGGCTTGTGTAAGTGATGGTTGCTTGCATTCATTTTGAGGGTATAACCCGATGGTGCTTTAAATTCCTGACCTGCCATCGCTTCGCGCACTTTATCGACATCTGTGCTGCCCGCTTTTTCAACCGCTTGCTTCCACATATTGATACCGACATAAGTCGCTTCCATGGGGTCATTGGTCACAAACTTGGCTGCATTTGGCAGTTTGTATTCCACCGCATACTGCTTCATCTTGTTCATAAATTCAGTATTACCTGGATTTTTCACTGACATGAAGTAGTTCCATGCGGCTAAATGTCCCACCAATGGTTTGGTATCAATACCACGCAGTTCTTCTTCACCCACCGAGAACGCCATCACTGGAATATCAGAAGCTTTAATGCCCTGATTACCCAATTCACGATAGAATGGTACATTCGAGTCACCATTAATGGTGGAGATCACGGCAGTCTTTTTACCGGCTGCAAATTTCTTCACATTGCCCACAATAGTTTGATAGTTGCTATGACCAAATGGAGTGTATTCTTCCATAATATCGGCATCTGCAACGCCTTTAGACTTTAAGAAAGCACGTAAAATCTGGTTGGTGGTCCGTGGGTACACATAGTCCGTACCGAGCAATACAAAACGCTCAGCCTTACCTCCTTCCTCACTCATCAAGTATTCCACCGCAGGAATGGCCTGTTGGTTTGGTGCAGCACCGGTATAAAAAATATTTTTTGATTGTTCTTGGCCTTCATACTGTACGGGATAGAACAATAAACCATTGAGTTCTTCAACAACGGGCAAAACAGATTTACGCGATACCGATGTCCATGCACCAAAAATCACCGCAACTTTGTCTTGGGTAATCAACTGCCGTGCTTGCTCTGCAAATAGCGGCCAGTCAGATGCAGGATCAACGACCACAGGCTCTAATTTTTTACCGAGCACACCGCCATTGGCATTAATTTCTTTAATAGCCATTAAGGCAGTATCTTTGAGTGATGTTTCGGAGATTGCCATCGTGCCTGACAATGAATGCAGGATACCGACCTTAATCGTGTCACCACTGGCGGCTGCTTTTGGCTCACTCTCACCTGTTGGTGCTGCATCATTTGATTTTGAACATCCTGTTAATGTAACAGCCCCTGCCATAGTTACGGCTAAAATACTTTTTGAAAATAAATTGCGTTGGAACATCAGATTCTCTCCAAACTTTATAATGGTGCATGTTTCATGCTTGTCTTGTTTTACATCTGCTTGGAGTGATTCAATTTCTGTGCCAAGACTTCGAAAAATAAAAAAATTACTTTAACCTACCTCATTATTTGTATTATTAATCATAGATTTAGTAATACTGAAAAGAAATCATGGTCTATTTAAATACTGAGCCCCAATCCATCCTTAAATAGCTTTGGTAAAGACCAATGAAAATATGATCAAACTAAAACGGAAGAGCGTGTACAAAAAAAGTGCAGCTCATTGAATATTTTTTGCACTGTTTTAAAACAAAAAATCCCGCGCTTGCGGGATTTTTTGATTGCTCAAATTCGATAGTTTAAACCACCAAATCTGCCAGATTACCTTTTTGCTCCAGCCAGTCTTTGCGGTCACTGGCACGTTTTTTTGCCAGCAATTTATCCAGTAGACTAGCTGTAAGATGTGTGTCATCCAGATCCAGCTGCACCAGACGGCGCGTGTTTGGATCAAGTGTAGTTTCACGCAACTGGCTGGCATTCATCTCGCCCAGACCCTTAAATCGGGTAATTTGCGGATTCTTGGTTTTGCATTTTTTCAGGATGCTGTTCAGCTCGTCTTCATCTAAAGCGTAGTGCACATCTTTGTTGTCATCAATCCGGAATAAAGGCGGCATGGCGACATACAGATGCCCTTCTTCGACCAGAGTGGGGAAATGCTTCACAAACAGGGCGCAAAGCAGGGTCGCAATATGCAGACCATCCGAGTCGGCATCGGCCAGAATACAGATCTTGCCATAACGCAGCTCAGACAGATCATCTGAACCCGGATCCACGCCAATGGCAATCGCGATGTTGTGTACTTCCTGAGATGCCAGTACTTCATCAGAAGAGACTTCCCAGGTATTTAAAATCTTGCCACGAATTGGCATGATCGCCTGAAAATTCTTGTCACGCGCCTGCTTGGCCGAACCGCCCGCAGAATCACCTTCCACAATAAACAATTCTGACTGCGCCAGATCATGGCCTACACAATCCGACAGTTTCCCCGGTAAGGTTGGACCTGCCACAATCTTTTTACGTTCTACTTTTTTCGCAGCCTTAAGACGGCGACCGGCTTTGGAAATGGCCATTTCAGCCAGTTGCATGGCAATGTCAGAATTCTGGTTTAGCCACAAGGCAAAGGCATCTTTGGCAATATTCTGCACCACACCAACCGCTTCACGGCTCGACAGACGTTCTTTGGTCTGACCGGAGAACTGCGGCTCCTGGAATTTCAGTGACAGGATATAGTTCACGCCGTCCCAGACGTCTTCGGCAGAGAGTTTCATATTCCGCGGCAGCAAATTACGCAGTTCACAGAACTCGCGCATCGCATCAGTCACGCCTGAACGCAAACCATTCACATGGGTGCCGCCCTGCGCGGTCGGAATCAGGTTGACATAAGATTCCTGAACACTTTCACCACCTTCAACATTCCAGCAAATCGCAAATTCTGCGCTGGCGCGCTCTGCGTCACCCGTGGCAACAAAAGCTGGTGCCGGAATAATTTCACGGTCTTCCAACTCATCCATCAAATAGTCAACCAGACCATTTTCAAACTGCCAGGTGATCTTTTCATCATTGATCTGATCAATATAATTGATCTGTAAACCTGCGGCCAGAACAGCTTTGGCTTTGAGATTATGTTTTAACGCTTTTAAGGCAAATTTAGGCGAATCAAAATATTTAGCTTCTGGCCAGAAGTGAACTGTTGTCCCGGATACCCGTTTTGGTGCCTTACCTGCCAGTACTTCAAGTGGTGCAACCGGTTCGCCATTTTCAAAGGCCATTTTATACAGGTTACCCTGACGCCGTACCGCAACTTCAACACAGGTCGACAGTGCATTCACCACCGAGATCCCGACGCCATGCAAGCCACCGGAAAACTGGTAGTTATCGGTACTGAACTTGCCGCCGGCATGCAGTTTGGTCATGATGATTTCAATACCGCTCTGGCCATATTCCGGGTGTATATCTACCGGCATACCACGGCCATTGTCTTCGACTGACAAAGAACCATCTTTATAGACCGTGACGGTAATTTTATTGGCATGCCCTGCCAGTGCCTCATCGACAGCATTATCAATCACTTCCTGGGCCAAATGGTTGGGACGAGAAGTATCGGTATACATGCCCGGACGACGACGGACCGGGTCCAGACCAGACAGAACTTCGAGAGATTGAGCCGTATATTGAGACACGTTATTCGGTTTCCTTTTTTATGCAGTCCAATAAAAACTGTAAGACGAACGGAATTTTTTCCGCAAAATCATCCATCCCGTGACTGCCATGCGCTTCAGTCATCAGCATAGCCGGGGGATGCGCAGCACTATAATAACGATGTGCTTCACGATAATCCAAAACTTCATCACCTTGTTGCAGCAGAACCAGTATTTTGTCTGCATCTTGTGCAACCGGCAGGGCCAATTGTTGCAGTTGTGCCATATCTGCCTCATCCAGACACCAGTTTGGATGTACCTGATAAGGTAACTGCTCATCAAACAGTTCACGAAACAGTTGCCATGGTCGCATTGCCGGATTGATCAGTACAGCAGGCACAGCATGCTGTGCGACCAGATGTGTCGCATAAAATCCCCCGAGACTGCTGCCCAGCAATGCGACCTTTTGCATTGACTCAATCAGCGCGGACACATGTGCAATGGCAGCATTCGGTGGCATGTTTAAATCAGGTAAATGTACCCGGATCTCTGGATACTGTGCACAGTAGTGTTGCAGCAATTTCCCCTTGATCGAGTTCGAATTACTCTTAAATCCATGCAAATAAATGATATTCATCAACTATCAACAAAAAACCCATCAATCATCAAAATTTAATTTAAAAATGTGAAGTACACTACTTTTTATAACCTGTTAATTGCTTAAATTGTCTGACAAAAAAGCTCAAAATCTTTTCTCATTCTCGTTATTTTAATCGAAGGCTCTTAAAAATCTGGAAACCCAACAAGAAAAAGAATTTATACCGCGAAGTTCTTTAAAAAGAAAGACAGTACTACACGCGGCTCAATAAAAGGACAGGATCAGATGCCAAGTTTGACACCGTTACATGAAACCTATTGTCGCTGGGATCGCACCCCGCCGAGTCAGGCCGATGTACTGGAAGGTCTGGCACAGCTGGTGACGATGCGCTTTAATGATGTGATCCAGGAGCTGGTCAAAAGTCTTCAACGCGAAATTTTATTGAGCACTTTCGGTTTAAGTGAAAACAATTCACAGAAAATTCAGAATATTCCTTCGATTGTGCGGCTCTACCAAATGTCTTATGACATGCTGTTTCATTATGGCAATACCCTGATTGCTCCCGCTTTGCGCCAGATCATTGAACGGTTTCCAAAACTGCACAACAAACCGTTGACCCCTTCCTTGCATTTCCTGGTCAGTGCCTTAAATGGCATTATCGGGGACTACCTGCTGAAATATCAAAACCCTCTCGCCCTACCGATGGTGATCTATGACCATTATGGCTCGCTGCAAAAAGGTGAGCTGAGCGGCCGTATTACCCTGTTTGTACATGGCCTGTGCATGAACCATTTAGACTGGTCAAATCGCAAATATGAAGGAATCGGTGAAAAATTACTGGCGCAGCGCAGCCGCAATACCATGCTCTACCTGAACTACAATACCGGACGCCGGATTTCTGCCAATGGTCGCAGTCTGGCAAATACCTTACAGGAACTGGTCACCCGCAATCCGCGAATTACCAGTATTGACCTGATTGGACATAGTATGGGTGGACTGGTCTCACGCAGTGCACTGTTCTATGGCAAGCAAAATATGTATGGCTGGGTCAACATGGTGGAGAATCTGGTTTGTCTGGGTTCACCGCATCATGGTGCGGTACTGGAACGTTTTGGCTTTAGCCTGCAGGACAAACTTGGACATTTTCCACTGATCCGGCTAATTGGCCATCTGGTCAATATCCGCAGTAACGGGATTCTGGATTTACGCCATGGTAGTGTACGTGATGATGACTGGGAGCATAATCCGCTACGCATCGGCTTTATGGACGATCACCGTAAACCGGCCCCGATTCCCTCTCATATCGATACCTATCTGGTTGCAGGTACCATTGAGTTTGAACACCGCAAGAACAAGACCTTGCATATGATTGGCGATTATCTGGTCAGTTTGAAAAGTGCTTTGGGCGAGCACCCTAATCCTCGTTTCCAGCTCAAAGTCCCGGATGCACATAAGGCTATTTTCTATGGCCTGAACCATTTTGAAATTCAGTATCATCCACTGGTGGCCGAACAGATCGTACGCTGGTTTTATCCAAGTGTAGAAGATGAAGCCTTTGATCAGATTCATGAATATCTAATGGACCTGGACAGCCTGGAAGGCATTGCCCTGACCTAAACTCAAGCACATAAAAAAGCCCTCGATTAAGGGCTTTTTTATGACTGACTGAATTAATATTTGTCTCTCAGTCGTTTAACCGGTACGGTTTTATATTTACGCAGCAGTTGCCATACACTGACCAGCAGTAAAATAATGAAAAAGATCAAGGACCAGACAGGCAAGGATTGGCCCAGGAAGGTCCAGTCAACCGTAGCACATTCCCCTGAACCATTGAGCACCTGTTGTAATACAGACTGCAACGGCAAGGTTTCCAGCCAGTATTCCAGACCGGGACCACAGCTCGGCACCTGATCTGGGGGCAGGTTCTGCAGCCAGACATGCCGCGCCGCCACCCCCACAGACCACAAAATACTGAGCGAACCCAGCAAGGCATAAAACCGTTTCATGAGATTGGATGCAGGGTTATGCAGACATGCAATGAGGGAGATAATCCCCAGTCCGATTAATCCGACACGTTGAAACACACAGAGCGGACAAGGTGCAAGCCCTTGTACATGCTCAAGATATAAGGCAAATGCCATGCCGATGACAGCAGCCAGAAACAACACCCCACTCACGAAGCGATAACCCCATTGCATGGTGAATCCTCTTGTTTTTTATCGATATTGGGCTAAATAATCAGCAAAACTGATGCTGCTATCTTGCTCGAGTTGCTGTTGCTGCTGCAATGACTTTTGTGACATTTCTTCAAAATAAGCCAGTGTTTCGGGACTGAGCTGATGTTCTTCATAGACCAGGCTGTGCTGCTGTGCCAGATGTTGGCCAAAATGCCACATGCCGCCCTGTTTACGTATATCCCCGACCACGAGGGCAGACAGGGTAGCATCAACTTCATCGACCCGGAGCATCATGGTTTTAAGGGCATCGGTATACACGGTGATGTCATAGGTCGAATCAAGCAGCTTGGCCAGGGGCAGCATGCGCTGCAAATGCATGCCACACCAGTCTTCAATCAGATAAGACTGACCATTTTCTATAATCGCTGCATTAGGTGCACGGCCACGGTTGACGACCTCGGCCTGATTCTGCTCAATGAGGTCCTGTTCATCACCGAGTAGTGCCGGACTGTCCTGCAATAGACAGTACAGGGCCAGTACTTCAAGAAAACCGGCCGTATCTTCATTGATACCAGTCGGACTATAAGGATTGACATCGACGGCACGCAACTCGATATAGGCAATCCCGCGATTTTCCAAGGCCTGGGACGGTGTTTCGCCCGCTTGCGGTACCTGTTTCGGGCGCACCAAGCTGTAATATTCATTTTCGATTTGCAGCACATGATCATTGATCTGGATCGGCTGACCATTTGCATCGTCCAATCCTAAACGGCTAAACGGCTCATAGGGCGTTTTGACGGCTTTTTGCAGTCCATCCAGATAGTCCTGCAAATTATTGTAGTGAATACCGAGCTGTTTCTGCGCAGAGTTCTGATAACCAAAACGCCCCATACGCAGTGCAGTCGCATATGGAGAATATAGGGTGCCTTTGACCAATGGCAACAAGAAATGGTCACGGCCGGTCATGAAGCACTGGCAGACTGCCGGACTGGCCCCGATCAGGAACATGACCAGTGGGGTCAGGCGGATAAAGTTACGGATCAGCCCCATATAGCGGTGGCTGCGATAATCCTGCAAGCTTAATGCCTTGAGAGATTCGTCCTGTTCCTGCTGCTGTAAGGCCTCGAACAGATGATCCGGAAAAGACAGATTATAGTGCACGCCTGAAATCGTCTGCATACGGCGGCCATAACGTACACCTAGACCATGACGATACAAGGTCTTGAATAGGCCGATGTTTGAGCTGCCATACTGTGCCAGCGGAATGCTGTCATCACTGCTGTCCAGCATACACGGCATCGACAAGGGCCAGAGTTTTTCATCATTTTCCAGATGACGATGCACAATCGCATGAATATCACTGAGATAATCTAGCGCTTTTTTAATACTGTCTTGTGGCGGAGTAATGAACTCCATCAATGCTTCAGAATAGTCCGTCGTGATATGGGGATGAGTCAAGGCTGAACCCAAGGCACGAGGATGCGCTGCCTGTGACAGGAATCCATCACTTTGCATGCGTAAGCTTTCACGCTCAATACCACGCAGCATGCCTTTGATGAGTGACGACTCGACCCAGGTCGGTAACACATTTAGGGAAGTCGATTCAGGTTGACTCATTACAATCTCGCTTAAGGGGGCTAAACTATTAAATAAATTAAAATCATCAGTTTAATCAGTATAACGTGATTTCATGCCGGCACATGACAGGCTGCCTAGTTTTCAGGCAAACCTTTGATTTTTAATTTGGCAAATATTTAACACAAACTTCCTCTATAAGACATGGATAATTTGTGATTTTATTAACAAATAGATGCTAATGAATTGTAAATATTATGAATTATCAAGATATTTTAGACTTCTGGTTTCATGCGGACAGCCAGCCATTATGGTTTAGCCAGAGTCATGAATTCGACCAAAGTATTGCACAGCAGTTCATGAGCACCCATCGGCAGGCAACCCGGGCTGAACTCTGGGTCTGGCGTAAAACCGCAGAAGGCCGGCTGGCTGAAATTATTGTTCTGGATCAATTTTCACGAAATTTATTCCGGGATTCTCCCCAGGCTTTTGCCCAAGACAGTCTGGCACTGGCTTTGGCTCAGGAAGCCATCAGCCTGAACCTGGATCAACAGCTCAGTCCGGAACAGCGTGCCTTTCTTTATATGCCGTTTATGCACAGTGAATCCAGACTGATTCATGAATTCGCTTTGAAACTGTTCCAGCGTCTGGGTAATCCGACCAATCTTGAATTCGAGAAAAAGCACAAGGTCATTATTGACCGCTTTGGACGTTACCCGCACAGGAATCAAATCTTGGGCCGTGAATCGACCAATGAAGAACTTATTTTCCTGACCCAGCCTGACAGCAGCTTTTAAGATTTTTTAACAGGCTGTCCGGACTGGATCATTGCATCAGGAGACCGAACATGAAAAATACACTACTGGGATTAGGTATAGTTGCTGCCCTTAGCCTGACGGGCTGTGCCACCACACCTTCTAAACCCTTGACCTTTGACCAGCTCGGCCAGTACAGCACCACGCCATTGAATGCCAATACCTATCGCATCAGCTTTCAGGCACGCCCCAATATGAGTTTTGGTACAGCGGAAGAAATTACCCTGCTCAAAGCCGCCCAGACCACCGTACAGAATGGCTTTCAGTTCTTCAGGGTACTCAATGATCCAAGTAACCGGACCCAACCGCCGCGGCAGGCCGTGGTTTATCCAGCACCGAGCTACTATCCGTTTGGTTATTACCGCCGTTATCCCGGTTTCTGGCCTGACCCATTCTATGACCGTCCTTATACCGTGACTCTGGATCCTGCCCAGGTGGCCTATACTATTGAATGCTTCAAGGCCAATCAGGCACCTCAAGATGCTTTTGATGCCCGCTTGATTTTACAGTCACTTGGCGCTAAATATGGTTTAAGTCCATCTGGTGCAGTGCTGCAACCGCAACCGGCCAATCCCTCCTGACAGGATGATTCATGCAGACAGAGCGTATTTCCCCGAGCCTACAACGCAGTAAACGTTTCGCGACCATTGCCCTGGTGGTTGCGGTTCTGATCTGGTTGGCATTGATGGTGGCAGCCAAACTGCTGCCAGAATATGTCTGGCTGCTTCAGATCCTGATGCTTTCTGCAGAAGCAGGGGTAGTTGGTGGCCTGGCAGACTGGTATGCGATTACGGTTCTGTTCCGCAATCCCTTTGGTCGTCTGCCTATTCCCAAGTTTTTACGTGACCACACCGAAATTATTCCACGCAACAAGGCCCGAATTGCAGAATCGATGGGCCGTTTTGTCCAGGAAAACTTTCTTTCTCCACAAATTGTACAGCGCAGTCTGGAGAGTACCGACCTCAGTCTGGCCGCGGGGCGCTGGCTGGCCAATCCACAGAACAATGTCCAGGTGACTCAGGTCATCCAGCAGACGGCTCCGAAAATCTTTGAATTTGTCGGGCAGGAACAGATTGCCGGATTTATCCAGAGCAATAGCGTGCAATGGGTCAAAAACACCCAGATCAATACCCTGGCCAGTGAAATGCTACGCGCAGTACTGGACAATGATTTCCATCAGGATGTGCTACAGCGAGGACTGGATGTGGTACATGCCTGGATGACCTCTCATCCCGAACAGACCCGGAAACTGACCCGTAACCTGTTTAAGGAAATGGGCGTGTGGAAACTGGCCAAAGGTGCCAGCTGGATCGGGATTGATGTGCAGCAACGCAGTATCGACTCTGTCATTCAGCGGGTTGAAGCCATGCTGGCCGATCCAGATCATCCATGGCGACTTAAAATTGAGGAAATGGGACATAACTGGATGTTACAGCTGTCGGATAATGACAGTGAAGCCAGCCAGCGTCTGAATGAAACCAAAGATGCCTTACTGGATAGTCCACAAGTGCTGAATTTTATCAGCGGTGCCGTGGTGATTTTATGTGATGCAATCAAGGAAGACTTGCAAAAACCAGACTCGGGTATTGCGGAAAATCTCAGGATTGCTATCCAGCAGGTCGGAGAAAATATTATCTCGAACGCCTCAGTTCGTGAGCTGCTGAATAAACGTCTCAGCGGAATCGCGGTGGACCTGAGCGACCAGTACAGTGAAAAAGTCATCCGTTTTATCAGCGAGCGCATCCACGAATGGGATTCAAGCGAGATGATTGACAAGATTGAAAATGAGGTCGGTGGTGACCTGCATATGATCCGGGTCAATGGCGTGGTAGTTGGGGCCTGTATCGGTCTGGTGCTCGGGATCATCCGGGCGGCGGTGGAGCATTTAATTTAAAGGTGAGGCTGTTTGCTCAATACAGCCCAGCTTTTAAGTCGTCAGAGAGCCATTCCCCACCCGAGTAAATTTAAAAATGATCATTTGGGTGGCTGAGGTCCGGACATATCTACCAATAGCCCAGTAAATCTGCGTACAAACGGCAATAAGGTCACCACAATTGGAAAAGCAATCGCCCAGGAAATCATCCAGTTATGAAACCAGAGAGCGATAAATCCTTCAGTCCAGCCTAGGGTACGCAGCATATTGATCATGGAAATAATGCCACTCATCAGGCAGGACAGGATAAAAGGCACAATAATCAGTGCCCATTTTGCAGGGAGTTTAGGAATGTTCCCGATAATAGTTGGACGTTGTGGTGAAGCCATACTGCCTCTTTTTTTGTTTGTTCTTCGACTACCAACAATATAAGCCAAATCTTCAGACTTGGCTGAGTGATTTTTTCATTCGGATAGTTTTGCCTGATATTAATTCAATTTTCATGAGATTTATCCCGTTATTCTCTATTGATTTAATTAGAAAATTTATGACTGTTAATTGTATAGTTTTTCTTCTCCATAAATGCTTTTACCTAAACAGCCGGAAATTTGCTATATTTGCTGTTTTTCTGCGATCTCTATTTTCGACTGATTATGAATACGGCAATACAAGCAGCTCTCGATCATGCAGTGCACACTCTACAGGCACAAGGCGTACTCCCATCTGACTGGAATAATACAAGTAATTTGACGCGTACCAAAGACCGAAGCCATGGTGACTTTGCGTCGAATATTGCCATGATCGCGTCGAAAGCTGCAGGTATGAAGCCACGTGATTTAGCAGAAAAGATTCTTGCTGCCCTGCCTGAAGTGGCAGATATCAGCAAGGCAGAAATTGCCGGTCCCGGTTTTATTAACTTCTTTCTGAATGCCGACCAGCGCTTTGCAGTTCTGGATCAAATTCAGGCCCAACAGGCAACGTATGGTCGTACCCAGGTCAATGCCGGCAAACGTATCCAGGTTGAGTTCGTATCTGCCAATCCAACCTCTAGCCTGCACGTGGGTCATGGCCGTGGTGCTGCATATGGTATGACGGTGGCGAATCTGCTTGAAGCAACCGGTGCCAAAGTCGACCGTGAATACTATGTCAATGACGCTGGCCGTCAGATGGATATTCTGGCGACTTCTACTTACCTGCGTTACTTAGAATTAACCGGTCAGGAACTGGTCTTTCCGAAAAATGCTTACCAGGGCAACTACGTTAAAGAAATCGCGCAAAGCATTATTGACCAGGATGGTGATGCCTATGTCCGCCCTGTTGCAGATGTTTATAAAGATGTACCGGAAGATGTGCAATATGCTGCAGAGTCCGATGCTGAAGGCAATAAAGTCGTTGTTTCTGGCGACAAAGAAAAGCATATCGATGGCCTGATCTTCAATTCACAGACTTTATTAAATGAAGGCTACCGTGTTTTCCATCAGGCTGCTTTAAAAGCCATTCTGGATGACATTAAAGACGATCTGGGTGAGTTCGGAGTGACTTTCAACCAGTGGTTCAGCGAAGCTTCTCTCACTGAAAAAATTGAAGAAGCCTTACAAACTCTGGATCAGCGCGGTTTCCTGTACGAAAAAGATGGCAACATCTGGTTCAAGTCGACTGAATTTGGTGATGAAAAAGACCGTGTGGTGAAACGCCGTAATGGCCAGACCACCTACTTCGCGTCTGACATTGCCTACCACCTGAACAAGTTGCAACGTGGCTATACCGATATTATTGATATCTGGGGTTCAGACCACCACGGTTATATCTCACGTGTCAAAGCGGCCATTGATGCGCTGGGCTATGACTCGAAGAAACTGACTGTACTTTTAGTTCAGTTTGTCAGCCTGTGGCGCGGTGGCGAGATGGTACAAATGTCATCCCGTTCAGGCCAGTTCGTGACCTTGCGTGACCTGCGTAAAGAAGTCGGTAATGATGCAGCACGTTTCTACTACGTAATGCGCAAGTCTGAACAGCACATCGACTTTGACCTGGATCTTGCCGTGTCACAAAGTAAGGACAACGCAGTGTATTACATCCAGTATGCACATGCCCGGATCTGCCGTATGTTAGAAAAGGCAGCCTCTATCGGTGTCAACTTTGATGCAGCGACCGCTCGCAGTCTGGCAGCTAAACTCGAGCTGGAAGCGGAAACTGAAATCCTGGCAAAACTGGCAGCATATCCGGAGATCGTGGTGCGTGCTGCAAACAGTTATGAACCACATCAAATTGGCAATTACCTGAAAGAACTGGCTGCGCTGTTCCATGGCTGGTACAACGACAATAAGGTTCTGGGTGATGATGCTGAGTTGACTCAGGCACGTTTATTGTTATCTGTGAATGTTCGCCAGGTATTACGTAATGGTTTAGAGCTTTTAGGTGTGTCTGCTCCTGAGAGCATGTAAGCAAAGCCTTACCGTTTATCTGCTGAGCAGATATTTTGTAACTTTAGCTATGTGCTTGAAGATACAGATAAATTAAAATTCTGTGTGATTTGTGATCTAGAGGATGACTTTTAGATTCTGATCACATAGGATGAAATGATAGTAGGGGCATAACTGCTGTTATGCCTTTTCTATATGTCCCGATTAATAAGAGGAAAATCCCAAGTGTTTGGAAAAACGCAGCGCGGTGTATCTGAAAGACCGAATAAGCCTAAAAAGCCACTTATTCCAACCTGGCTCGGCACACTCGTGATCATTTTAATCGTGTTAAGTTTTTTGATGGCACTCATGCTCTGGAAGCCATGGGAACCAGTCAAACCGAAGACTCAAACAAGTGAATCTGTCCAAGAAGAAGACACCAACAAAGATTACCGTTTTTATGACCTGTTACCACAGCAGCAAGTGACGCCAATTCCTGAACAGGCAGTTCCTGAAAACAAAAAGCAGGATACGGTAGTCATTGTTGAAGCCCCCCGCCCTGAAGCGGCTGAACCTGAGGCGACCACAACTGAGCCTGGCCTGGAAGCCAGTGAAGCTCCTGTTGCCGCACCGGCCAGTTATATTCTGCAGGTGCGCAGTTTTGATGACCCAGATCAGGCGGATGCTCGCCGTGCAGAAATTATTCTTAATGGCTTATCTGCCGATGTAGTGCGCAGTGTGGAAAATGGTAAAGTCTGGTACCGCGTGGTTTCTGGTCCTTACGATTCAGCAGAAGCTGCGATCATCGCGCAGCAAACCTTGCAAAATAGCGGAATCGATTCAATCGTCGTAAAACGATAAACCTTAACAATAAAAAAGCGCCTGATGGCGCTTTTTTTTGAACCTCTCCCTTGCGCAGCAGTGCTGCTCATCTCCTACAAGGAGAGGCAACCTTCCCCTTTTTCAAAAGGGAAGCTAAAATTTTTAAACCGTATGCCCGAGTGCTTCGCCCATCAATACAGTTGAATTGGCTTTAAACTTTTCATCCCAATGCATTTTATTTTCTTCAAACAGGATAATTGCGGTTGAACCGAGGTAGAAACGGCCCAGCTCTGCACCTTTTTCTAGAAATAAATCATGCTGATTCAGTTCGATACGCCCAGACGGTTTCACCTTACCCGTAGCAACCGTTTCAATCCCTGCGACGATCATCGCACCCACCAATACCACTGCCATACGGCCGAGTTCTGTATCAAACAGGCAGACCATACGTTCATTACGGGCAAACAGGCCCGGAATGTTTTCTGCTGTCGTCTGGTTAACCGAGAACAGTTCACCCGGTACATACAGGGTTTCAGTCAGTGTTCCGGCAAATGGCATATGTACACGGTGATAGTCACGTGGTGACAGATACACTGTCGCGAATTCACCATTTTTAAATGGTTCGGCCAGTTGCGGATCGGCAATCAGATTTTCAACAGTGAACTTCTGTCCTTTGGCCTGAAATACATCGCCATTTTCAATTTTACCCAGTTGGGAAATCGCGCCATCCGCAGGAGAAACAATCGCAGTTGAATCCGCATCTACCGCACGTACACCTGTTCTCAGACCACGGGTAAAGAAGTCATTAAATGAATTAAACTTCAGTGCATTAGTTTGCTCAGCAATCGACATATCAATCCCGTATTTGGTCTTGAATGCTGTAATGACCGCTGTTTTTACAATCGGATTTTCACTGGCTGCAATTTTTCCTACCACACGTGACAGGCGATGCTGCGGCACCACTTTTTGGGCCTGGATAAACAGTTGTTGTTTTAGACGCGATGTGATGCTCAAGATGGCACCTCTCCTGTAGCGATTGGACTATCGAGGCGGTTGCCCCATTCACTCCACGCACCATCATAGGCCCGGATATTCCAGCCCAATAACCGGCCCAGAATATAAGCCAGACCTGAACGGTGATGGGACTGACAATACGCTACAACCGGTTGATTCAAATCAAAACCCAGTTGTTCCAGACGCTGCTGTGTACGTGGTAAAGGATGTAATTTTAAATGATTTTGCCGGTTAAGGGCAGTACTCCACTCAAAATGACGTGCACCTGGAATGTGACCACCGCGTCGCGCTGCCAGACGCAGGCCGGTATATTCTTCTTCTGTACGACAATCCCAGAGCTGAATATTTTCATTTTCAACCTGTTGTCTTAATTCCTCATAGCCAATCTGGAATTGGGCCTTGTGCTCGAGTTGTACCTGAACTAAATGCTCGACCGGCTGAACAGTTTCCTGATCAGATGAAGTAGGCAGACTGGCACCAAGCCAGGCATGAATCCCGCCATTGAGTAAACTGGTATTTTCAAAGCCGAGACAATGCAGGTTCCAGAGTAAACGTCCGGCCCATGCACCGCCCTCATCATCATAAGCCACGACATGATGTTCTGGAGAAATATTCAGATAATTGATGAGCGCCTGTAAGCCTTCGGTATCCGGTAACAGTCCCATCGCCGTTTCTTCCTGGCGCACCAGAAGTTTAGGCTTTAAATGTAAGGCATGTGGAATATGCAATTGCTCGTAGACTGAAGCCCGGCTTAAATCCACAATTCTGAGTTTCTCATGTCCCAGATACGGAACCAGGTCTTCTGCTTCAATCAGCAGGCCAAAATCCAAGGCTGAAGCTGTCATCATTATCAGGTGTCGTCACGGTCAAATCTGTCTGATCTTAGCACAGCTCATTTTTTCAATTATGATATTTTTATCAAGATCCTTAGCATAATTTTAGCTAAAGAAAAGTAGAAAAAGCTGACTCAGAAAGAAAAAACTGCCTCAATACTGAAGCAGTTTTTAAATAGAAGGTGTCTTTGTTAAGTAGTTTCTGTAACGCTAAACACCTGACGTAAATAGGCCAGGAAGGTATCATTATCTGTCATGGTTTTGCCCGGACTGTCTGAAATCTTGGCCACCGACTGACGGTTGCATTCCACCAGTTTCAGGACAATATTCAGCGGTGTCTGTCCCATATCATTGGTCAGATTGGTCCCGATTCCAAAACTGACCTGGAAACGGTCTTTAAAGTATTGATGTAATTTCCAGGCTTTTTCCAGATTCAGGCCATCACTGAAAGTCAGCATCTTGGTTTTGCTGTCTATTTTCAGCTTTTTATAGTGGGCATAGGCTTTATCACCCCATTCGTAAGGATCGCCACTGTCATGACGCAGGCCATCAAAGAGCTTGGCAAAGTACAGGTCAAAGTCACGCAGGAAAGCATCCATTCCGACCACATCAGTCAGGGCAATTCCCAGGTCACCACGGTATTCCTGTACCCAGGTTTCCAGTGCGGCTTTCTGGAAATTCCGCAAACGTACATCCAGTGCCTGAAAAGCTTGCAAAAATTCATGCGCCATGGTGCCAATTGGAGTAATGCCCAACTCTTTGGCCAGCAGTACATTACTGGTACCACGGAACACATAAGGCGCAGCTTTATTAAATTCTTCAACCACATGCTTCTGCCATGCAAAGCTGAAACGACGGCGGGTACCGAAGTCCGACACCAGAAATGGGGGATCATTTGGGTCCTGTGCGGCAGCATACTGTTTTAACAGCTCCACTTTAGCCTTTAAACGGCGCTCGCCTTCGACCAGCACTTCAGGGGTACGAATCCGGCTGAAATACAGCTCATTGACAATGGAAAGGACAAAGATCTCGAACATCATGGCCTGAACCATCGGACCTTCTATCACAATATCCAGACGCCCCTGACTGTCAATACTGGCCTTGATAAAACGGCGTTTCAGCTGGAACAGTTCCAGATAGTCAACAAAGTCACTTTTGATAAAACGTAGACTGCGTAAATACTGTAATTCGTCTTCTTTAAATTTAAGCTGGCACAGCAGATCGAGTTGATGGTTCAGATCATCCAGAATATCCGTCAGGGGATAGACTGTATCTTCCAGATTACGACAACGGAAATGGTAGACACTATGTGTTTGTGGAAACTTGTGTAAGACCACTTGCAACATGGTGAATTTGTACAAGTCAGTATCTAACAGAGAATGGATAATTGGAGCCATAACTAAAGGAATATCGCTGTGCTTATCTTTGCATTAAAGCATAAAAAGTCATGCAATATTGCAGGATTTACGTACAGCCGGCCGGATTTTCAACAACAGTATCCCAACATAAACCGGCTTATTTCTGGGTTTTGACCTGGGTTTTTTCCTGCTCCTGAATCAATTGCTGTAACTGTTTTTCCTGACCAATCACATTGGCAAACTCAGCAGTAGTCTTTTGCCCGGTTTTCTGGGCCTGGGCATCACAGTCAGCCTGATGCAGCTGCTTGGCAATGGCAAATTCCATTTTAAACAAGGCACCCATTAAGGCCGTATTGCCTCGATTGTCCCGGGCACAGCGGTCAGCACCATGTTTAAGCAAACTGCTGACAATCTCCTGATGGCCATAATAAGTCGCCATCATCAGCGGCGTATAACCGTCTTTATTGCGTACATCGACCGGGAAGCCATGTTTCAGAAATTCGTTGATAACTTCACTATTGCCAACTTTAGCCGCAGCAAAGAACAGGTTGACCAATTCCTGTTGTGAGTTCATCTGAATGCTTGCCGCTGTTTTTGCAAGGGAGACATTCTTCACTTCAACAGCCGTTGCGAATATAGAACTGAAGGCAAGAATACTGGCTAAAAATGCGTGTGGCATAACGTTCATGATGAACTCCAACAGAAATCGAAAAGAAAATTTCAGTCACTCAGGATCAAATTCACCTGAGATGAGATAAAAAACGAAGTGCCTGTAAAACTCCCCCTAGGGTGCAGGAAAGGTTTGGAGTTTTACAGGACTTTTCGGAGGTGATGCGCTATGCCCTAATCACCAGTTCCTCAAGACCAATCGAAATCAGTCTTTTAATTTTGCAGCTTTGGCTTTAACAGTCGCCAGGTTACCGTTCACTGCCTTGGTCATGCGGGTACCGTAGTCCGCATCTGCCTTGTAGAAATAAGACAACATGATGTGCTTGGTTTCTGAATCTTTGACATTACCAAGGTCAGCAGCAAGGTTCATGATCAGGTCATCTTTTTCCTTGGCCGTATATGAACGGTACAGCTCACCTGCCTGCTTGAAGTTCTGCTCTTTGGTCCCGATCTGCTGAACATGGCCAGTTAAAGGAGTTTGTACTGCACGTGCTTTTTCAGTGGCAGCTTTTGGCTCTTTACGGCTTGGCTCATAGTTCACATCCGAGTCACGCTCAGAGATATTCATGTAGCCATCCTGGTTATTGTTGTTCACATTCACCACTGGACGGTTTACCGGAATTTGCTGGTGGTTCGCACCCAGACGGTACATTTGGGTATCTGAGTAAGAGAAGATTCGACCTTGTAACAGACGGTCTTCAGACGGCTCGATACCTGGTACCAGATTACCTGGCGCAAATGCCGACTGTTCAGTCTCGTTGAAGAAGTTCTTCGGCATACGGTTCAGGGTCAAGGTGCCGACTTTGGTTTCCGGCACCAGCTCGGTTGGCCAGATTTTGGTTGGATCTAGCGGATCGAAATCAAACTTGCCCAAGTCTTTAGGATCAATCACCTGAATGTACAGGTCCCATTTCGGGAAATTACCTGCATAGATGTTGTGATAAAAATCATTGGTCAAGTGGTTGAAATCTTTGCCTTGCTGCTCAGCCGCTTCTTTTACGTTCAAGCCCTTCACGCCCTGTTTTGAACGGAAGTTGAATTTCACGTATTTGTATTCGCCTTTGTCGTTATACAGTTTGTAAGCGTGTACCCCAAAACCGTCCTGTTCGCGGTAACTGGTTGGAACACCTTGCTTGCCATACACATAAGTCAGCATGTTGGTGGCCCATGGCTGGCTCGACAGGAAGTCAAACACGCGGTTGGCATCTTGAACATTCGTCACCGGGCTTGGCTTCATGGCATGAATGAAGTCCGGGAATTTGATCGCATCACGGATAAAGAATACCGGGGTCTGGTTACCGACCAAGTCCCAGTTGCCTTCCTGAGTGTAGAATTTCACTGCAAAACCGTGCGGATCTCGTAGGGTTTCGGGTGAACCCTTACCGTGAATTACGGTAGAAAAACGTAAGAAAACTGGAGTTTTAGTACCGGCTTTAAATAATGAAGCAAGGGTAAGATCAGAAAGGTCTTTGGTTGCGACGAACTCACCATAGGCACCCGTACCACGTGCATGTACCACGCGCTCAGGAATACGTTCACGACCAAAACGTTGTAATTTTTGTACCAGTTGAACGTCCTGAAGGAGTACAGAACCATTTGGACCCGCAGTGATCGAGTTCTGGTTATCGCCCACTGGCGCGCCATTGTCTTTCGTTAAAGGAGCAGCTTGTGCGGCTGTGACAGTTGCAAGCATTGCAACCAGTAATGAACGCTTAAACATTTCTAAATCTCTTAATTTATTACCTTTCCTGCACAGACTAAGATACGCGAGCACAATAAATAGATAAAACAGATTATTTTTATAAATTCAATCGCTTTAATGAATTTATAAAAATTAATCAATTGATTTTCAGATATTTAAAGTTCATAAAAACAGCATCTCATACTGCTCCAGATTTTTTTCTTGCTACAATCACGTCTATCTGTGGTTTTCAGTCAATATGTAAAATGCGTGCCTTATTACAAAGAGTTTTAGAAGCTAAAGTCGTGGTCGAGGGTGAAACTACCGGAGAAATTGAAAAAGGAATTCTGGTTTTTCTAGGGTTGGGCAAAGACGATAATCTGGAAAAAGGCAAAAAGCTGATTGATAAGATATTGAAATACCGCTTCTTTGATGATGAACAGGGCAAAATGGGCTGGAACGTTGCCCAGGTGGGCGGTGGTATATTGCTGGTTTCACAATTTACCCTGATGGCACAAACCCAGAAAGGTTTGCGTCCCGACTTTGGTCCGGCCATGCGACCGGCTGAAGCAAAAGCCTTATATGAGCAGCTGGTGGAATATGCCCGAAGCCAGTTTGAACATGTGCAAACCGGTATTTTTGCCGCCGACATGAAAGTACATCTAGTCAATGATGGACCTGTGACATTTAATTTAGAAGTTGAATAAGTTTTAATTATTTCAGAATTCAAAAAGCCCTCATATTTGAGGGCTTTTTCTATTTAATCCTCCCCTAGCCCCTCCTTTAAAAAGGAGGGGGAACTAAGCGGAAGTTTCTTATTTACCAGTTTTTTCTTTAATAAACTGGCGTACCATTTTCACTTTTTCTTTGACTGGCTTTGGCAGTTTTGGTGGAATCATCTTCGCCACCTGGTTAAACCAGACCAGCAAACCGAAGTCACCTTCCATTTTGATGGTGCCACTTTGCATGCCGGTCATAAATGCGGTCGGATCACCTTTAATTAAAGTCTTTACGCCCTGCTCACTATCAGCAAACTGCAAAACAAAATCTGCTTTTTCAGCATCACCAGAAACGGTCTCGATATGGTCGTTATTCACAATGATCTGACGTGCCATACCCTCATCCGTACCAATCTGGATGCGGAATTGACGCCCATGTACCAGTTCGATGAATTTTGGGCTGGTACGTGCCAACTGCTTCATACGTAATGCTAAACCTGCGACCAGTAAGTCCAGCGGATCTGTACTTACATCAACAAGAGGAAGTTTTAACACAGGAATGGAGGACAGTTTCATGAAGGATGCCTATTCTAATTGTACGAAAATTGACAAATATCCTAGCATAGTTCCGGGTTAGGTGGATGCAGCAGTTTGTATCATATTTCTAAACGAAAAATGCACCCGCAGGTGCATTATTTCACTGATATTAGAGAACTTAACGGCTAGAAAGCTGCTGCTGGTCATCTTCATAGACTGGTGTGTGTTCGATATAACGACGTTTTGCCAAAGCACGCTCGGCACGACGATCTTCACGCAATAACAGGCAGGTCACCACCAGCATGACCGCAGTTAATGCGCTCAGATAACTATACGTCATTGGCAGCTCAAACCAGGTCTGAGTCCCTATACGAATCACCTCGATCAGGCCCCAAACCAGCATCCCGGCAGCCATAAAGCTTAACCAGCGACGATAAGGCGAGAAGAATACAGCAAGCACAGCTACAGCGACTAAACTGAAGCCCACAATCGTTGTTAAATTCGCTGTTACCATATAACCCCCTCCATCCAGATAGATAGTTTTCCGCCTGATATTGCAAAGTTTCTATCTATTGAATTTCGTTACATCAATAAAATGGAATCTGTTGATTTGTATCTCTATGTCTGCATTATGCTGAGTTTTTTGCATAAAAAAAGTCCTGCCATCCAGCCTAACGACATACTTTGTCGCGATATTATATTGTCATTACAATTTTTGCTTTTCACATTTTTGTGGATTAATGACTGCGCCAATGTTGGCGTGTCATTACAAAATTATCAGTGCTTTTTTTGAGGGAAAAAATTATTTTTCCGTTTAAGATGATCGATGTTTTTGTAGTCAAGTTTCATCCTTCACGCCTTTAAGCCATTTCATTCAGGATAAAAAAAGCGACCCTGAGGTCGCCTTTAAAATCTGTTAAAGCCTTGATTTATGCACGGTTCAGGTCTTTATCATGGACACCGAGCAAATATAGCACTCCGTCCAGACCGACGCTAGAAATCGCCTGATTGGCATTTTGGCGAACCAGTGGCTTGGCCCGGAAAGCCACCCCCAGTCCTGCAATGGATAACATGGGCAAGTCATTGGCACCATCACCGACCGCAATAGTCTGTTCCAGAGAAATTCCCATCTCCTGAGCAATCTCACCGAGCAAGAATGCTTTACGCGCGCCATCAACGATATGACCTTTGACTTCACCGGTAACGACCCCATCCTGAACATCGAGCGCATTGGCATGTACTTCATCAATATCCAGTTTGCTTTGCAAGTATTCAGCAAAATACTGGAAACCGCCGGAAAGGATTGCGGTACGGTAACCCAATGCTTTTAAAGTTGAAATCAGACGTTCGGCACCTTCTGTAATGGTCAGGCGCTCGGCAATTTTTGGAAGTACCGATGCGTCCATTCCTTTTAACAAGGCGACACGCGCACGGAAACTTTGCTGGAAGTCCAGCTCGCCTTGCATGGCACGTTCGGTAATTTCTGCAACCTGTGCACCGACACCGGCTTCAATTGCCAGTTCGTCAATGACTTCCTGCTCGATCAGGGTCGAGTCCATATCGAAACACACCAGACGACGGTTACGGCGGTAGGCATTGTCTTCCTGTACCGCGACATCGACATTAAGTTCAGTGGATAAACGCAAACAGGCAGCACGCATTGCGGCTGCATCGAGCATCTGTCCTTTTAAACCGAACTCCACACAGGCGCGTTTCGGCCCGCTGCTGTGACCATCCAGAGCCGGACGGCCAGACAGACGGGTCACGGTTTCAATATTAAAACCCTGAGCCGAGACAATCTGGGTCACGGCTTGCAGATGAGAGGCATTTAATTCAGGAGCCAATGCCGTTACGATATAACGTGTGCGTCCACCCTCTTTGACCCACTGATCATATTCAGTCGCAGAGATCGGTTTAAAGCGCACAGTTAACCCGATATCATGTGCTAGAATCAGGATCTCCTTCATGGCTAATGCTGTCGCTGTCTGGTCTTCAGAGGCTACAACAATACCTAAGGTTAACTGATTATGAATAACCGCTTGCCCTACATCTAAAATCTGTAGGGAATGGGCGGACAAAACCTGCATTAATCGTGTAAATTGATTAGGCTGGTCAGGTCCTAAGAATGATATAAGAATGATTTCTCGCATGAATTGACTCGGGTCTGAGCTACAACTATTGTTAGAATCATAATCGAAATTGAACAGAATTGCCTTGGAAGTTTACGTTGAATGCGCCTAGACAAGGGCTATTTGCTAGCCTATTGATTATAAGTTTTGCTCTGCATACCTTTTTACTGGTATTGGCAACCACTCACCAACTGAATGAAAACCGTGCCAATCAGGGACAGCTGATGACCACTCAGCTGGTGACAGACAGCCTGTCCGAGCTTGAACCGCCTAACCGTGTATCTCTGGCTTTACTGGCAAATCGTTACGCCACCAATCCAAGCGTAGCTTCAATTCGGATCCTGGATGCGAAAGGTCAGGTTTTAGCCACAGGTGGACTGACCAAAACCCGGGAAGGTGAAGTTTTTGTCCGTGATGCCCTGCAAAACGAGAAAAAAGTCGGTGTGATTGAAATTACGCTGATTGAGCCTAGTATTGGTGAAATTCTACGAACGCAATGGCTGGCGATTCTGTTCTCATTCATCATTCATGCCCTGCTCTGGGTTGCTTATCGTGCTGTGGCACGTCCAAGCCGCACCGAATATCTGGCGCGCATCAATAACGAATCGCGGCTAAAATTTGAGATTCAGACCCTGACCCAGGCACTGGAGCAGGAAAAGCATAATGCAGCACTGGCCATTGCCCAGGCTCAACAGGCAGTGAAAAACAAAGCCAAAGAAAAAGAACATAAGCCGGCGGTCCTGGAGCAGGATAGCCTGAGCTTAAATATCCAGTTCTATGATCCAAAACAGTTACTGGATAGCGTCAATAAAACCGTTTCGGTACCTTATTTTAATCTCTGTCAGATTTTCCTGAATAAAGCCACCGAACTCTGTGTGCAACGCTATAAATTGAATAGTTCTGATATTTGTACCGTACATAAATTTGATGAAAAAGGGGCCACGATCAGTATTGCGGCAGATAAACCAAATGCCCTGGCTTGCCTGACCATGATCAGTGCCGTGTTCCAGCTGCTGTCCGAAGTGCTGTATAAACGTTACCGGGAAGAAAAACGTTTTGTGCTGCAAACCCGCAGCGCAATTGCCTCAAAAGTCGAGGAAATGCAGCTCAGCTCGGTACAAGCCTCTGAGCGTCTGACACAGCATCTGGTCTCGAAAGAAAGTGCCCTGCATGTACCGAATCATTTGCTAAAAGATGTAAGTGATCACTTCCAGCTGGTGAGTATGCCTAATCCAACCAATGTCCTGACCCGTCATGCCTTTGTGGTGAACGGAATGGATGCAGAAACGGCAGAGCTGGCACAGATTTTTAGAACCGAGATTTTAAAATCCAAACAGTCCAAAGCTTCATAAATTTTTTAAATTAAAAAGCCCGATATTGAATCGGGCTTTTTTATAGCTTGGTTCTGCAAATTTTCACTGGCTGGATGTTGCTTTTAGCTTCTCAGCAGAATTTAGACATGAACTTTTTTAAAATTCTAGCGGTCTGTATCCAGATTCTGCTTTGGCACTGAGGCACTGTCTTTACTTTTGGCAGCCCAGTAAGTGGCTAATGCAGGACCTGAAATATTGTGCCACAGACTGAAAATGGCACTTGGTAAAGCCGTCAATGGAGAAGCAGCAAAATGAGTTGCCGCCAAGGCCACACCCAGACCAGAGTTTTGCATACCGACTTCAATCGATACTGCACGACAGTCTATTTCTGCCAGCTTGAACATGCGACTGGCCCAATAACCCAGCAGATAGCCCATACCATTATGTAAGGCTACAATCCCCAGAATTATTAGCCCCGATTGTAAAATCTGGGTTTTGCTGCCGGCAATAATCGCCGCGACAATTGCCACAATCGCAATTACAGAAATCAAGGGCATGAACTGAATATAGGTGCTGACTTTTTGCTTGAGTAGCGCTCGTACCATTAAGCCCAGAATAATCGGAAATAACACCACCTGTAAGATTGATACCAGCATGGATAAGGCATTAATCTCAATCCACTGACTGGCCAACACATAGAAAATGGCCGGAGTAAAAATGGGCGCCAGTAAAGTCGAAACCGAGGTACAGGCGACAGACAAGGCGGTATTGCCCTTGGCCATATAGGTAATCACATTGGATGCCGTTCCGCCCGGACAGCAACCCACCAATATCACCCCGATTGCAATCTCTGGCGGTAGCTGAAACAGTTTGCACAGCAGATAAGCCAAGCCTGGCATCGCCACAAACTGGGCGACGACACCAATTGCCACAGCTTTCGGACTTTGCAGCACACTTTTAAAATCGCCTACCGTCATGGTCATACCCATGCCGAACATGATGATGCCCAACATCCACGGAATATAAGCCCTCAACCAGACAAAAGCTTCAGGAACCAGCAAGGCAATGCCAGAAAAGAGCACGACCCATAGCGCAAAGGTTTTTTGGATAAATTGGCTAAACTGGAGCAAGGCTGACATGGGTTTCATCCAGGTATGACATCAAGGGAGATTAAATAAAACAGGTATCTCTTGATACCTGAGTTTATAGATTTAAATACAAAGACAATTAACGAGATATCTAAAGCCTATTCTTGTAAGCTTTTAAACTGTCTGGACGATATCTTTGACATAAATCCGTTTCACTCCATGCGACAGCATATCCTGCCAGGCATGTTGCAGGGAACCATTCAGATCAATGCCCTTGGTGGCATCGGCAATCACATAGGTTTTAAAGCCCAGTTTGCAGGCATCAATGGCAGTCCAGGCCACACAAAAGTCCGTGGCAATCCCGACCACAAATACGGTATCAATCCCACGCTCACGCAGATAGCCAGCAAGACCCGTCATGGTTTTCCGGTCAGCTTCCATAAAGGCCGAGTAACTGTCGATCTGCTTATGAAAACCCTTGCGAATGATGAGTTGTGCTTGCGGTAAATTCAAATCCGGATGCAGTTCGGCATCGAGTGTCCCTTGCACACAATGTTTTGGCCATAAGACCTGAGTGCCATAATCCAGCTGAATACTGTCATAGGCTGCTTTGCCCGGGTGGTTGTCTGCAAAAGAAATATGATTGTCCGGATGCCAGTCCTGAGTCAGGATAATATGCTTAAAATGCTGTCCCAATTGATTGATATTTGGAATAATCTGGTCAGCATTGGCTACAGCTAGATTACCTCCTGGGGTAAATCCTCTCTGTACGTCCACGACCAGTAAAGCGATATTATTCTGCATCTGTTTTCACCCATTGAAATCTCGATTTATACCCAAGCATAGCGCAAAATACCCCAGAATTTTTAGCCCTACGGTTAAAAATGGCATGACTGTGCATTCTGAATGTGCTCATAGAAGCAGATCGAGAGACTTCTTCTTTTTGAAAATATGGGATGAGTTGCGGATGTGTACCGATCTAGACCTGTACAAAAATGAATTCTAGATTGTCGTAGATAAGGCATCCGGATTTTTAATCATATAGCCCTGGCTCGTTCTTAAATTCCAAAAATAAAAAAGCCTGCTCATTGCAGGCTTTTTTATTTTTGAACATTACACTTTGGTGCGGTTCACTAAAAACAGCATACATAATGCAGAGATAATGATACATGGGATCGCAGCGGTAATGACTCCCGCAGCCCCAAAACCAGCCGTCAGTAACTGACCGGCAATGACTGGACCCAGCATGGCACCAATACGACCAACGGCCGATGCCACACCGACACCGGTCCCACGCACTTCTGTCGGATACACGATACTGCCAAAGGCATACAGTACACCCTGACAACCAATGACAAAAGCCCCGGCCAATGCGGCTGCCATATACATCTGGTTCAGCGAGCTTGCACCATTCAGCGCCAGTAGACCTGCCAGGATACCACCGTACATCAACAGGATCACATAGGCTTTCTTCCAGCGATCGGTCAGCATACCCAGAATAATCGTACCAATCGTCGCTGTAACCATGAAGTAGAACTGTGCGGTTGAACCATCTTTACGTGTGAAGCCAAGTTCCATAAATAATGATGGCAGCCAGCTCAACATGATGTAAACCACTATCAAGGTAAAGAAGTAGCTCACCCAGATACATAGCGTACGTAACAGGTTGTCCGAATTAAACAGGTCCTTGAATGAACCCTGCGGTGTAACGGCAAGTTCTGCCGCCGTTTTGTTCTGTGCTTTCAGGTATTCCTTCGATTCAGGCAAAAATAGCATCATCAGCGGAATGGCAAAAATCGGTAACAGACCACCGAGATAAAAAACATTCTTCCAGTTGGCACCAAATTCAGTCGCCGCAATTAAAGATAAAATTGCTGCGCCGACTGGCATGCCGCAGTACATCAAGCCGACTGCACGGCCACGGTTTTGTGGAGAGACAGCTTCAGAAGCGAGTGTAATCAGAATTGGCATCGCGCCGCCCAGACCGGCCCCGGCCAGAAAACGCACTGCCAGCAAGCTGTTAAAGCTATTCACCCAGACGGTACATAAGGTAAATACAGCAAATACTGCTGTCGACCAGATCAAGACCTTTTTACGGCCAATGCGGTCCGCAAACCGACCACCAATCAGTGCACCAGGTAATAAACCCAGAATCCCTGCACTAAAAAACACACCCAACTGGGAACTATCGAGACCAAAATGCTCACGAATACCTGCAGCAGCAATTCCGGCTGCCTGAATATCTAAGCCTTCGATCACCGCAATCAGAAAACAGATCGCGACCGTGACGATAGCATGCTTATTGTCTGATTTTTCCATTGGATTATCCTTGTTCAATCAGCGTTACAAAAGAGAGTCATCATCTATGAGCCTGACTGCAGAAATAACTATCAATAAGTGGAAGGTTTTGCTTGGATATTCCTAAAGGAGCAGAAGCGGGTGAAGAGAGGATACGACCAGATAAAGTCGCAAAAACACTTAATCAGAACAGCATAAAATGCAAGACTTCGACCTTAAGGCTTATACATCAAGTTAAAAAATCAACCGATAAGAAAAAAATTCCTCAATATATTGATATTTAAAAGAGATTAGTTTTAACAGTTTTTGATTTTATTTGTCTGGGTCGAAAGAGGCTATCAAGATGTGTAATATCTCAATTTATCCAATATAACTATTAATCCATAAGCAAAACATACTGAAACGGCAGTTTTGAGCTGATCGTTTTGCACAAGCGTTAGCATTTTTGAGTCGATTTGCTGGATTATCTATTGCTATGTAGCTAGAGGCAGGACTTTAGTCTCAGGATTTTGCTTTATAAATCATCTTATTTATTACTTGATTGTTTCCAGAAGGCTTTGTATAAAGAATTCAGTAGCTTTTACTAAAGCATATTGTTCTTATGCGTTTGATCAGTCATAATTTGCATAAGCAATATTCAATTCAATGCAAATCTATTGAATTTGCTATAAATCAAAATACAAATCCATCCCAATTTATGTTTTCTCATTCCTTTCGGATGGACAAATAGGATAGTTTTTTAAAATGACTCAGCAAGCACAGACCATTCAAGGTTCCATAGTCGCAATCGTCACCCCTATGTTTGAAGATGGCAGCGTAGATTGGAAGGGTCTCGAGAAGCTGGTTGAATGGCATATTGCAGAGGGTACCAACAGTATTGTCGCCGTTGGAACAACAGGCGAAGCCTCTACTCTCAGCATGAGTGAACACACCCAGGTGATCAAAGAAATCATTCGTGTGGCCAACAAACGTATTCCTATTATTGCCGGCACAGGTGCAAACTCGACTCGTGAAGCAATCGAACTGACCCGCGAAGCCAAAGAGCTGGGGGCAGATGCCGCGTTGCTGGTAACGCCGTATTATAATAAACCGACTCAGGAAGGCTTGTATCAGCATTATAAAGCCATTGCTGAAGCGGTTGACCTGCCTCAGATCCTGTATAACGTACCAGGCCGTACCGGTGTGGATATGGCCAATGAAACCGTAATCCGCCTGGCCGATATTCCACAAATTATCGGTATTAAGGATGCGACTGGTGATGTGCCACGCGGTGCTGAACTGCTGCAAGGTCTTAGCGGTAAGGATATGACTGTTTATTCAGGTGATGATGCGACTGCGTATCAGCTGATGGGCTATGGTGCCAAAGGCAATATCTCGGTTACGGCGAACGTGGCTCCGAAAGCCATGAGCGAAGTATGTGCCGCTGCCATTGCCGGTGATGCTGCAACTGCTGAACAGTTAAATGCTCAGGTTGCAAATTTACACAATATTTTATTTTGCGAATCCAACCCAATTCCTGTGAAATGGGCACTCCACGACATGGGCTTAATTGGTACAGGTATTCGCCTTCCATTAACACCACTTGCAGAACAATATCGCGCTCCGCTTCATGAAGCACTGGTCGAAGCGGGCGTTATCAAATAAAAGAGCAGAAGATTATGCAATTACGTTTAGGACTTAGCCTTACACTTTCAGTATTCAGTTTGGCAGGTTGTAGTTCATTGGCTGTGAACAACGGCTCTTTAGACTATAAAGAAACTACAAGCCTAGAAGCTTTACAATATCCTGAAGGCACTCTGGTTCGTCCGGCAACGCCATTGTACCCTGCTCCAACGGTCGATCCGCTTGCAATTGAGCATGCACCGAAGCTTGAAAACCAGCGTGGCAACCGTTTTGCCTTGCCACGCCCGCCAGCCCAGACTGCAAACTCAGGTGCAGCGAATCAGACTGAAACCAATACTGTCGGTAAACCGCAGTTGGTCACTGATGGAAATCTTAATCCTCTGCTTAAAATTGAGGGAAATTCTGCTACAATTTGGCAATACACCCTTGCCACCCTCAGCAGTCTGAATCATAGCATTGTTGCTCAGAACAAAGATCGTTACGAAATTACGGTTAAGGTCGATCAGCAAACCTATGTATTAAGATTATCTTCTGTAGGTTCAAGTAATAACCTCGCTGTGTTCAATGCCGATAACAGTTTTGCCGACCGTGAAAAAGCCGCAGAACTGCTCAACCAGATTTACCAAAATTGGCCAGCCTAGACATTTCTAGGCATTTTTTTTTGTAAAAGGTTCCCTCATGTTAAAACAAACCTTGCTCTATACTGGTAAAGCGAAATCTGTCTATACCACAGACAGTTCAGACCATCTGATTTTAGTCTTTCGGGATGATGCCTCTGCATTCAATGGCGAAAAAATCGAGCAACTAGATCGTAAAGGCAAGGTGAACAACCGTTTTAACGCCTTCATTATGGAAAAGCTGGCAGAAGCGGGTATTGAAACTCACTTTGAAAAGCTGCTGACTCCAAATGAAGTGCTGGTGAAAAAACTGGATATGATCCCGGTTGAATGTGTGATTCGTAACTATGCGGCAGGTTCTTTATGCCGTCGCCTGGGTGTGGAAGAAGGCAAGGCCTTGGTTCCTCCAACATTTGAATTGTTCTTTAAAGATGATGCGCTTGGCGATCCAATGGTCAATGAGTCACAAGCAATTGCTTTAGGCTGGGCAACTGCTGAACAATTGGCAAAAATGAAAGAATTGACTTACCAAGTAAATGACGTGCTGAAAGCATTGTTTGACGCAGGTAACATGATTCTGGTCGATTTCAAGCTTGAATTCGGCGTATTCCACGACCGTATCGTACTGGGTGACGAATTCTCTCCAGACGGTTGCCGTTTATGGGATAAAGACACCAAGAAAAAACTGGATAAAGACCGTTTCCGCCAAGGTTTAGGCGGTGTGGTTGAGGCATATGAAGAAGTCGCTGGCCGTCTAGGTATTGATCTTTCCGATATCTAATTATTCCTTAATTAAAAAACCGGATTTATAAATCCGGTTTTTTAATCCCTGCTACTTTCTCATTCCAGTTATTTAATTCAGTTTTTAAAGAGAGAAATTAAAAATAAACCTGTCATATAAATAAATAGTTTATTTAACACTTTTTCATTAGTTTTTGATAATTAAAATAAAGTGTACTAATTTAAATCAGATTCAACACATTATTCATTTAAAATAAAATTCAACCAATTAAATCATTAAAATAATTAATTATTTTTATTCATAAAAAACTACATTTTAAAACAAATATTTATTTTAAAATAATTCATTACATAATTTTTTTTTTAGCTTATCAAAGCATGTTAATTATAATTAATCCTTGCTTAAAAAAGATAAGGAAGTATAAATTTTTCACTGCTCACCACTTAATTTATAACCAATTAATAATGATCGAGAAAAAACTAAAATAAGTTGAGGATTTTCTAATGAAAACATCTGGCTTTACCATATTGCTGCTTGCTGCCCTATTAAGTGCATGTCATGACAGCGATAATGACTCTTCCACTTCTAATCCGCCTCCTACCCCAATTCCTAATCCTGTTGAACCGCCCCCTTATGACATGGAAGACATGAATAATTATATTGCTGCGACAAAATACGAGCAGAGATATAATAATGTGGTCGAGAACTGTGGGTCTGACTCAGCGCCACAATATGAATGTTCCGGACTGTTATTTAGAGGTATTCGGATCGCAGCTCAACCGAAACCTTGGGTTCACCGGCAAAGAGACCGCGACAAAGGCGCTGTAGCTTTTGCTTATATTCGCCAGGATCTGAATTTCAAGTTACCCGATGATACCTATCAGGCAGGTATTGTGATCAGACCGGATTATGAAGATGTAGCACCGACCCGCTGTGCATCGCCTATGGACATGAATACTGATGCCAGAACTGGCTCATTTAATAACTGTCTGAAATCGGATGAAGTCCAGTATGGCTCGGTCGACTATACAGTAAAAGACTGTCAGGACTGGGGCATCGATACGCCACAGAAATGGCTGGATATATTTATACCCGTCATGCGGGCTACCAAGGCACAAGGTACCCTAGATCAGTTCCCGGGACAGACCTGCTCGTATACCATGTCTGTATCTGATCAGGCTAAATTTGCGACTCGGGCGAATTACTTTAGTATGTTTGCCGCTATCCGAAAAGGTGTTCCAACTGATTTGCGCCCAGACTGGTGGAATGACGAGATTCTGGTCACTGCCTGGAATGACGAAAAGGCCACCACTGCACCGATCGAAGCTTTTTATTATAATCTGGGTAATGAAGCAGGTTTAGAAGCAGCTCAAAGCTTCCAGCAAGCATATTATGAGGACACCCAAAAATATCTTCCTATTCTAGCAATTGACTTTAAGGTAGATGAGCCATCCCGCATCTACTTCAGTGCACATGACCAGGTTGTATTTGAAAATCTGTCCAACCTTGAAAAAATTAAAATCACCGCAAACTGGTTAACGCCAGACCCGCCTGCGGAGAACTCAGCAGCGTTCGAGCTTGATAAAAAGACCTATCAGGAACTGCTCAACCCTTCTGCATCAAGATGGACACTGGCTCAACAAGATGCCAATATCACCTCACAGTATTTAGCCAGACGTTTTCTCGGCTTCAATTACAAGTACTATACCACTGAAGTTACCGCGCTAATCAATTATATGGTTGATTTTGAACAGCCAGTCGCAAATGAAATTAAGGCGAAATATAATCGTGAACGGCCATTTGTTTACTATAATAGTGAAATATGTACCCCTGAAGACCGCGACTTCCTGTTGACGAATACCTCATATCCATCAGGCCATAGCTTAAGAGGCTATCTGGTCGGCTACAGCCTGTCCGATGTAGACAATAGCAGAAGAAGTGAGTTTGAAAACACTGCAGTTGATTATGCGAAGAGTCGTATAGTCTGCCGGGTACACTGGTTAAGTGATACTGAAGCAAGTAAAGGCATCGCTTCAATGGCTATGAATATTTTAAAATACTCTCCTGAATACCTGGGTAGAGTACAAGCTGCCAAGCAGTCAATTCAATAATCTGTCTGGGAAAGACTAAAACTCATCGAGCTTTAACTTTCTAAATAATGCTCCATAGATTTAATCATCTTTGGGGCATTATTTTTGCATAAAAAATCAACCTATTCCGAGTTAAATCATGATTATTAAGTCCTGAATTTTTAGATGATTAAATAATTGGATTGAAAACATTTTCCGGCAGATTAATATCATTATATTAAATCTATTTAAAAATACTTAAATCATTTATTTCTGCTATTTCAACTAATTATCTATACCAATATTTAACCATTTTTAAAACAGGATTCAAATTATTTAATAGTAATTAAAATAAAAGCCCGATCCCGGGCTTTTATTTACTGTTGCTGTTGTTGCTGCCAGCGACGTTGCTGTAAGCGCTCGGCCTCTACTTCACGCTTATTCCGCGCTGATTCATACAGTTTTATCCCTTTTAGCTCTGGTGGCAAATATTCCTGCATCACAAAATGCTCAGGGTAATTATGCGGATACAGATAATCTACCCCATAGCCCTGCTCTTTCATCAGCTTGGTCGGTGCATTTCTTAAATGCAAAGGTACCGGCAGGTTGGACGTTTTATCTGCGAGTTCCATCGCTTTGTTAATTGCCAGATAGGTACTATTACTTTTGGCACTAGTCGCCAGATAAACTGCACATTGCCCCAAAATAATCCGGCATTCCGGCATGCCTACAGCCTGTACCGAACGGAAGCATTCACCGGCTAGTAACAAGGCATTCGGATTGGAGTTACCGATATCTTCAGATGCGGCAATCAGCATACGGCGTGCAATAAACACTGGATCTTCACCGCCTTTGAGCATCCGCGCCATCCAGTATAGGGTTGCATCCGGATCACTGCCGCGAATTGATTTAATAAAGGCCGAAACTAAATCATAGTGCTGCTCACCAGACTTGTCATAACGGGCAATATTTTGCTGAGCCACTTTCACCACTATCGCATTGGTGATGATATTTTCCATATCCGGTTCAAAGGTACTGGCGATCAGATCGAGCAGATTGAGTGCCTTACGGGCATCTCCTGCCGCGAACTGGATCAGGGCATCAAATTCTTCAATCAGGATATGTCTTTCCTGCAAGAAAGAGTCATTTTGCAAGGCTTGCGTCAATAAGCTCTGAATTGATTCAGCACTCAAGGCATTCAGGCTATACACCTGACAACGTGACAATAAGGCACTATTCACTTCAAAGGACGGGTTTTCCGTGGTAGCACCAATTAAGGTAATTTTCCCCTTCTCGACCGCGTTTAACAGCGCATCCTGTTGAGATTTATTAAACCGATGAATTTCATCAATAAATACTACAGGCGTCAGCAGATCACCACCTTCGGCAATGATTTCACGCAGCTCTTTTACGCCAGTATTCAGAGCAGACAGACTGATAAAAGGCCGGTCCACCGCTTGAGCCAGCAGTAAGGCAATGGTGGTTTTACCGACCCCGGGTGGTCCCCAGAAAATGATCGAAGGCAGATGCCCCTGATCAATCATCTGGCGTAAAGGTGCCTGCTCACCCAGCAAATGTTCCTGCCCGATAATCTGTGTAAGGTCACGTGGCCGTAAACGTTCTGGAAGCGGGATATGACTATCTGACATGTTATTATTGGCTCAAACTAAATTCTGATCTCATTCTAACACCAGCAGTTTTGATTCCAAGATTGCAGGCCCCAAGCACAAAAATTTAATTTATATAAATATCCTCTATTTTTTTAATTCTGAATGAATTAATCTCTATAAAAGCAAATAATTTGAACATGATTAATTGTGAATTAATTACAGTGTAATTTTCATATTGTTTATTCTAATTAAAAGAAACTTATCTAGCCCATTGGGCAATTCTGGGCTGTAGTGGTGAATGCATGAAGCATGATAAATTTGAACAGGGAACTGTGAGCTGGTCGGAGCCACTGGCATCATCATCACTGATTGCGCCACACGTTCACCTGTCTGAATCTATTTTGTTAAAAAATCTGATTGATGCCTTACCGCAACCCTTGTGGGTCAGCAACAAACAACATCTGCAATATTTTAACCATGCCATGACCGACTATCTTGGGGTAAACCTGAATGAACAGGGCAATCCACAATGGCAGAACTTCATTCATGCAGAGGACCTGCAGCTGTTTTTAACGCAGTGGCATGCAGCGTTGGACCAGCATCAGGATTTTGAAACCCAGTGCCGGATTAAACGCAGTGATACCCATTATCGCATGTGTAGCCTGGCAGTAAAATTTCATCATCAGCCGGACCATTTGCTGCAATGGGCCGTTTCCCTGACCGATGTGCATGATTATTTTGAAATCCAGCAGCAACTTTCTCACATTGTTTCCACCCAGGAAAATATGCTGGATGCCAGTGCGGACTGCATTAATATTATCAGTCCTGAAGGTGAAATTCGACATAGCAACCAGCCGGGTTGTCTGACACAAGCAAATGAGGCCGAAGAACAGGATCAGGACCGCTCATTGTACTGGTTCAATCGTTTAAGCCCTGAAGCGCGAAAACCCGCGCAGCGCGCATTAAAACAGGCTGCCCAAGGCTTAAACAGTCGTTTTTCCAGCAAAGTTCAGAGTAAAGATCAACCAGTTCAGTATTGGGATCACCTGCTGACCCCGATTCTGGATCAGCAGAATATTACTCAAAATATCCTCTGTGTATCACGCAATATCAGTCAGCAAAAAATCGCAGAAACCCGTTTAAAAGAAGTGATTAAACGTGATGAACTGACTGGCCTGTATAACCGTAGCACTTTCTATAAAACCTTCAAACAGGTCTTGGTAAAGGCCAAGCAACAGCAGACCATGGCAGGTTTACTACTCATTGATCTGGACTATTTCCGGCACATCAATGATACCTTGGGTCATATTGCTGGCGACCATCTGCTCCATATTCTGGGTAAGCGTTTCCAGGCCTGTTTTGGGTCAAATACCATCGTTGCCCGCCTGGGTGGTGATGAGTTTGCCGTACTAGTCAAAAATCTGGAAAGTGAAGAACAGCTGCTGGCAACAGCGCAAATGGCGTATGCCCAGCTGGAGCAACCGATCAATTATGTCGGCAATAGCATCAACAGTGCCATGAGCATAGGCTGCACAATTTATCCACGTGATGCCTTGAATACTTCTAATCTGCTGAAATGTGCCGATATTGCCTTGAATGACCTGAAAAATAGTGGTCGTGGTGGTATCCGCATGTTTAATCAGGAAATGTGCGGATCACTGGAAAATATGACCAAGCAGCTGACTCTGGCGCGCAAGATTATTCTGGCCGATCAGATCATTCCCTATTATCAGCCCAAGGTCCGTCTATCTGATGGTGCAGTGATTGGTTTTGAAGCGCTGTTACGCTGGCAGGATCAGGACCAGAATATCCAGTTACCTTCCGAAATTTTTGGTGCCTTTCAGGACTATGAGCTGGCCTCACGTATCAGTGAAACCATGCAGCTGAAAGTTTTCGCTGACATGAGCCGCTGGCAGGCTCAAGGTCTGGATCTGTTGCCAATTTCAATCAATGCTGCACCGGTCGAATTCCTGCGCGATGACTATGCCGAGAAACTGTTGGCACGCCTGTCCAATTTCGATATTCCGGCCCACAAAGTTGAACTGGAAATTACCGAACAGAGCCTGTCCGAGCATGGTGCCAATTATGTGGTCCGTGCCCTGAACCTGCTGAAACAGGCCGGAATCCAGATCTCGCTGGATGATTTCGGTACCGGACATTCTTCACTGACCCGCTTGCAGGACTACCCGGTCGATTGCATCAAGATTGACCGCAACTTTGTAGAGCGCATGAACAGTGACCCGTCTGCTCTGGCCATTGTCAAAGCCATTACCCAGATTGGCTCCAGTATTGCACTGGATGTTCTGGTCGAAGGCATCGAGAATACAGAACAGCTGGATACCCTGATTCATTGTGACTGCCAGATTGGACAGGGCTTCTATTTCTATCGTCCGATGGCCGGTGCTTCGGCCCAAGCTCTGCTGCATCCGCTAGTGCAAGAAGCAACTATTCAGCAATCCTGCAGACAGATTTAACGCACCCAGCGTACGATATAATCTTCAATGTCATCTTCATGAATATCAGCTTCACTCAGGCAGCGTCCTGCTGCCGACTTGCGCGCCTGAATCACACTTTCTCGTGAACCGCTGACCAGATAATGCCAGGATGGCAAGCTTTTGCCCTGTTCTACCCGGCGATAGGCACAACTTGATGGTAACCAATGAATGGTTTGCAATTTTTCTGGGGTAAGCTGAATACAGTCCGGCACATATTGCAGGCGATCCGGATAATTGGAGCAACGTGCAGTGGTGCAATCCAGCAGCTTGCAGGCCACTTTGGTATAGGCAACTTCCTGGGTATCTTCGTCTTCCAGTTTAATCAGACAGCATAAGCCGCAACCATCACATAAAGCTTCCCATTCAGCTTGCGTCAGTTCAGCCAGTGAATAGTTTTTCCAGAATTCAGGACGTAAAGTATCGCTCATGATCAGGTCGGCACATTCAAAAATCAGCTTATTATAGCAGCCCGAACCCTGCAGACCTATCGCTCAAATTCTTATTACTATCACGTAAACTATTGTTAAATCATAGACAGTTCATCAACAAAACACTAACAGTCGCTAGAATCGTTTATTTCTATACTAAATTTGAAAATAAAAACACATGGAGAATATATATGTTTCGCTGGGCTATTATTTTTGCTGTTATTGCATTAATTGCGAGTCTACTAGGTTTTGGTGGCGTTGCAGGCTTATCTAAGGATTTTGCAATTATCTTGTTGGTAATTGCGGTGATTCTTGCGATCGTTGGTTTTCTTTCTCGCGGCAAAGTCTAGATTTACACTAGACTTGCCCGAGGCAAGTGTGAACTTTCGAAAAAAACAAGAGCCTTTTGGCTCTTGTTTTTTTATGGCTCTATTAATTTATACCAGCTCGGTTTTAAGCTTAAGGTTTTAGATGACGAGGCCTAAATCCCGCTACCAGTAAGGCTGCAAGATAAGCTGCCACACCGACAACACATAAGATCACCACTTCTAAAACACGCATCCATTGCGATACATCTGCGTTATACCAGCTCAGGCCATAGGCTAAAGCGGCAATCATGACGGTATTGGCAAACATAAACTGCAGGAAGATTTTTTTCCAATGTGAGCCAAAGCGGAAAATATGACGTTTATGCAGATAATAATAAAGTAAACCGGCATTGACCATGGCTGAACCCGTTGATGCCAAGGCAAGCGCCATATGCTCTGCTTCCCAATGAATCAGCTTGAAGAAACCGATAAAAATCACGTTCAGAATCGCATTGGCTGCCACGGCTATCAAGCCGATACGTACTGGTGTTCTGGTATCCTGTCTTGCATAAAAACCGGGCGCAAAGACTTTAATCAGCATAAAGGCGATCACACCACCACTCATACATTTTAATGCCAGAGCCGTCATTTGAGTATCTTCAAAGGTGAACTGGCCACGTTCAAACAGGGCCTGAATGATCGGTGTCGAGAGCATAAATAATGCAATGCTGGCAGGAAGACCTGCCATCACAATCACTTTGGCAGCCCAGTCCATCATGCCACGAAATTTTTCCGGATTCTGCTCGGTATGCCGCGCAGATAATGATGGCAGAATTACAGTTCCAATCGCAACACCGATCAGGCCAAGCGGCAATTCGGTCATACGTTCGGCACTGTACAGCCAGGACACCGAACCATCCTGCATGAACGAAGCCCAGATGGTATTTAACAATAGATTAATTTGCGTGACCGATACACCAAATAGTGCCGGCAGCATCAACTTCATGATGCGATCAACACCTTCATGTTTGAAGTCAATTTTGGGAGGAATCAGCAGCTTTTTACGCCACAATTCAGGAATCTGGATCGCCAGCTGTAAAATACCGGCAATAATAACTGACCAGCCCAGTGCCATAATGGGCTCTGCCATATAAGGCGTAAGCCAGACTGCTCCGGCAATCATGGCAACATTTAACAAGACCGGTGCAAATGCCGGTGTGCTAAAAGAGCCATAACTGTTCAGGATACTGCTGGCAAAGGCAGTCAGCGACATGAACAGCAAATAAGGAATGGTCAGGCGAAACATGTCCGTTGCCAGGGCGAATTTTTCAGGATCGCTATGGAAACCCGGCGCATAGATATACATGATCAATGGTGCAGCAATCATCGCGACCATGGTCAGCGCTGTCATCACTGTCGCCAGACAGCCGAATACCCGACTGATCAGAATCTGGACTTCGAGATGAGTACGACTGGTTTTGTATTCGGTCAGTACCGGAATAAAAGCCTGTGAAAATGCGCCTTCGGCAAATAATCGCCTGAAAAAGTTTGGAATACGAAATGCAACTACGAAAGTATCGAAGTCTTTACCAGCACCAAAGACATTCAGTAAAACAATATCTCGAACCAATCCCAGTACGCGTGACAACATGGTCATCGCACTGACAATGACGGTCGAACGCCAAAGCGCCATCCTCTTCACCTAATGTATAAATTTGTGGCTATTGTAATGAAACTTTTGTCAGAAGTTCATTGCTTAATTTCATCCCGCAAGCGAGTTTGAAGTGTTTTTATAATGCTGTAACTGTGTACGAAAATCAGCCCAGTTAAAATACGGCCCCGGATCAGTCTTGCGGCCCGGTGCAATATCTGAATGTCCGGCAATATGCTGCTGGATTTTAGGATAATAATCTTGCAAACAGGCAGTCACTTTGACCAGGGCTTCATACTGTGCGGTTGCAAAAGGTAAATCATCACTGCCTTCCAGCTCGATCCCGATCGAATAATCATTACATTCTTTTTTGCCCAAATAGGTCGAGCGGCCTGCATGCCAGGCACGGTCATTAAAATTGACGAATTGCAGCACCTCTCCCGTTCTTAAAATCAGCAGATGAGTTGAAACCTGCATCCCTTCAATTGTCTGAAAATAAGGATGTACGGACCAGTCCAGCTGATTCTGAAAAAACTGTTCAATATAACCGCCGCCAAACTGGGAAGGAGGCAGGCTGATATTGTGAATCACCAGCAATTGGATTTCAGTTTGTACTGGCCGCTGATTAAAATTGGGAGATGGGATTTGACGTGCACCGATTAGTTGCCCGTCCCTAACCTGAAACTCAGCTGCCTGTTGCATAGAACCGTTCTCCCCAAAAAATAAAATCTGCAAGATCAGCATTGCAGCCGGCTTCATGCTAAAACTTTCAAGGACAAATCTCAATTCATCCCGGCAAACTGGATGAAAAATCGCTCATCTTTTATGTAACGGTGCTAAGATAAGGCGCAATTTTTACGGCTTAAAAAGATACGGAAGTAGACATGAGCATATCTCAAGCTTTGCTAGACCAGTCGATTCAAATCAACATCCAACAGGCACTTTCAGAAGATATTGGTGAAGGCGATATTACCGCCCTGCTGACCCCTGAAGACGAACAGGCCACTGCCACCATCATTAGCCGTGAAAACATGGTTTTGGCCGGTCAGCCTTGGGTCAATGCCTTGATTCAGGCCTACGACCCGAGTGTTGAAGTGATCTGGCTGAAAAATGATGGCGATCATGTTCAAGCCAATGAAGTATTTTTAAAACTGGCAGGATCTGCGCGTAGCTTATTGACTGTAGAGCGCCCTGCCCTAAACTTTGTCCAGACACTATCAGCCGTTGCCACTAAAACAGCCCACTATGTCAAACAGTTGCAAGGTCTAAATACCAAGCTGTTAGATACGCGCAAAACCCTTCCGGGTCTGCGTATTGCACAAAAATATGCCGTGGCCATTGGCGGTGGTCAGAATCACCGTTTGGGTCTGTTTGACGCCTTTCTAATTAAAGAAAATCATATTATGGCAGCGGGTGGTATTGCGCAGGCAATTGCCAAGGCTCATCAGATTGCGCCAGGCAAACCGGTCGAAGTTGAAGTCGAAACCTGGGATGAGCTGAATCAGGCGCTGGAAGCCCATGCCGATATCGTGATGCTGGATAACTTCAGTCAGCAACAAATGATTGATGCGGTGCAACATGTAGCCGGTCGCTGTAAGCTGGAAGCTTCAGGGAATATTACTATTGAGAATTTACGTGAGGTTGCCAGTACTGGCGTTGATTATATTTCCATGGGCGTGCTGACCAAAGATGTCAAAGCCATTGATCTATCGATGCGTTTTAATGCTGAAGCTTAAATTTGATACGCAATAGGAGAAGGGTGCGAAGCACCCTTTTTTTTATTTTTTAAAATTTTTTGCGCATATTTTGTACAAAAAATATATTGAGGAATGAAGTGATGTCGGATTGTCATCACTTATTATTATTTTGTCCTGCCGGTGTAGAAGTACTATCCTGATTTGCATCATGGGACTTGGACTTATTATTATCACAGGCCGCCAGACCCAGAACTGTACACACTGACAGTGCGATGAACCATATTTTCATATCTCAATCCTCTACGGGTTAGTAGATTTAAAATCATCTTCTGAAACCCAGCGCTACAGTAGACAGGTCCTGTTCAATTTTTGTGAGCTAATGTTGAGGCATAAAAAAACGCATCTTTTAGATGCGTTTTTTAGCTTTAATGAATTACCAGCCTAAAGCTTCTTGCTGTTTTTTTACCAATTCCTGAATCCCTTTCTCGGCCATTTCCAGCATGGCATCCGATTGGGCACGGGTAAATGGTTTGTCTTCTGCAGTGCCTTGAATTTCAATAAATTCACCTGCCTGCGTCATCACCACATTCAAGTCCGTTTGACAGTTTGAATCTTCTTCATAGCAAAGATCCAGTAATACTTCATCTTTGAAAATACCCACAGAAACTGCAGCCACTAGGCCTTTCAACGGATCATGTTTGATTTTCTTTCTTTCCAGCAATACGTTCATGGCATCGACCAAAGCCACTGCAGCACCGGTAATCGCTGCAGTACGGGTACCGCCATCAGCCTGAATCACGTCACAGTCGATGGTAATGGTATTTTCACCCAGCTTTTTCAGATCAACCATTGAGCGCAGGCTACGACCAATCAGGCGCTGAATTTCCTGGGTACGGCCACTCTGTTTGCCACGTGCCGCTTCACGGTCGCTACGGGTATGAGTTGAACGTGGCAACATGCCATATTCAGCAGTTACCCAGCCTTGGCCCTGACCTTTCAGGAAACGCGGTACAGAACTGTCTACACTGGCAGTACAGAGTACTTTGGTATGACCAAATTCAACCAATACAGAGCCTTCCGCATAACGTGTATAGTTACGGGTAATTTTCACTTCACGTAATTGATCTAATGCTCGTTGGTCGATACGCATAATAAGTCCTGTAGGGGTTCAAAATAATTGCGGCCCAGTATAGCAGAAGCCTTGACCAAGATTAGGCAAGCGGGGCATTCATTTACAAAATCAGTGCATCAGAGCGGGAGGAAATATCAAAATTCTGCCGACCTGTGACGCTACGATTTGACTTGATTTTTGCTAGACTAAAATACCCCTTAAGGGAAGCCAGTGGCAGGAAACCCATTTATGTCCTTACGTGAAGATCGCAAGCAGCAAAGTCATCAGGCACTACTTGATGCGACACTGGCATTCAGCAGTCAGGGACGCGCTTTCAGCACGATCAGTTTGCGGGAAGTCGCACATGCTGTTGGACTGGTACCCGCGGCGTTTTATCGGCATTTTCAGGATATGGACCAGCTCGGTCTGGAATTGCTGGATCAGGTGGCGATGCACATCAAAGGGGTACTTCATCAATTGGGACAGGCTTATCTGTATCAGCCAAATACCCGGACCCGAACCGGGCTGGAACTGTTTTTTCAGGCCGTCGAATACCATCCTGAATCCTGGATTTTTTTTGTGGCAGAACGCTGGGGTGGCTCGGATGTGTTACGTACCGGAATTGAACGGGAAATTCATTTTCTGGCCGAAGATGTCATGCATGAACTTGCCAAGATGCAAACCACCCGGCATATCCAGACCCCACAGGATTTTCAGGCTCTGGCACAAATGCTGATTGAACTGTCCCTGAACTGGGCCATGGGCTGGATTCATCTGCAGCATCAGGCTGATCCCGAGCTGCGCCAAGTCCAATCCAATGTCTTTAAAAGCCAAAGCGTGCTACAGATGCAGCTCTTGCTGCGTGGGGTTTTACACTGGTATCGGAGTCCTGCCGAAACAGCACCTCCCCCAACCCATGAAATGGTCACTCCCCCGACCTAAACAAAAAACCCGCATAGGATGCAGGTTTTTGGCTGGTCTTCAGCTTAACATTATTTGGCTTTACGCTCTTTTTCGACCAGATAATTCACGACCTGAATGACTTTGGCACCATCCCCCTGCACAATATATTTACCATTCACGGTGACTGCCGGAACACCACTTAACTGATATTGGGCAGCCAGATTTTTGGCTTGGGCAATTTTCGAAGTGATCGGGAAAGATTTATAGGTGCTGTTAAATTTCGCTTCAGGAATACCATAGCGGGTATAGAATTTGGCCAGCTGTGCCTGTTCTAAAATTGGACGCTGTTTGTCATGAATATCATGGAATAGCTGTAAATGTGCTTTTTGACGCACCCCCAATGCTTCAGATACATAATAAGCTCGCGCTGCCTGTTCCCAAAGTGGGTTCATCGCAGCCGGTGTACGTACAAAACGTACATCTTTTGGTAATTTCTTTAACCAGCTCTGCATATGTGGTTCAAGCGAGAAACAGTGACCACAGCCGTACCAGAAAAATTCACGCACTTCAATTTTGCCTGGTTTTTCGACTTTGACTGGTTTTGCAACCACCTGATAGTCCTGACCTGCCACAAAATTGGCCATAGCACTGCCTGAAACGGCCAAAACAGATGCGGCAACAGCGCCTAAAAGGAATTTTTTCATTCGGATTATCGTCCTCTAAATCATTATGCTTAAGTTTATGTGTTCAATATAAATCAATTATGCCGGTTTCGTTTTCATTCTGTGAACTTTTTTGCTGCTTTTATCGCTTTTTCTGCCAGAATCGCTACACTAAACCATCGAACTGATTTTCAAGGTTTTAAATCAGTTTCTCTGGCCATTTGGCACGTACATATTTTTAGCTAATCATGACTGATTGAGGTGACACCAATGTCGCAATTGAATGTTGATCCACAAGAAATTGCCAAATTTGAAGCATTTGCAGCTATATGGTGGGATCAGCATTCCGAGTTCCGCCCCTTGCACATGATTAATCCACTACGTTTAAACTGGATTGATGAACATGCCGGTGGTCTGAGTGGAAAAAAAGTGCTGGATGTCGGCTGTGGTGGCGGGATTCTGGCTGAAAGCATGGCACGTCGGGGTGCTGATGTACTCGGGATTGATATGGGCGCAGCGCCTCTGAATGTGGCACGCATCCATGCCGAACAGGAAGGTGTCAGCAATATCGAATACCGACAGGTGCCGGTCGAGCAACTGGCAGACGAACAGGCTAGTCAATATGACATCGTGACCTGCATGGAAATGCTGGAACATGTGCCAGATCCAGCATCGATTATTCAGGCCTGTTACAAGCTGGTCAAGCCAGGCGGTCATGTGTTTTTCTCGACCATTAACCGTAATCCGAAGTCCTATTTATTTGCCATTATCGGGGCAGAATATGTGTTGCGGATGCTGGCCAAAGGCACCCATGATTACAGCAAATTTATCAAGCCGTCCGAACTGGCGCATGATATTCGTAATGCCGGTTTAAAACTCAAAGATATGACCGGCCTGCACTATAATCCATTGACCAAGCATTATTGGCTGGCAGCGAATGTAGATGTAAATTATATGGTCTATACCGTGAAAGAGAATGCAGCAGAGACCACAGCATGAAAGCAGTTTTATTTGATCTCGATGGTACCCTCATTGATACTGCGGCCGATTTTGTCCGGATTATCCAGCAGATGTGCCGTGAAGAAGGCCGCGCACTCGTTGCACCCGAGCTGATCCGTACCCAGGTTTCAGAAGGTGCACGCGCCATGGTAAAACTGGTCTATCCGGAACTGCAACTGGAAGATCCGGTATTTCTAGCCCATCGTCAGCGTTTTCTGGACATGTATGGCGCAGATATTGCGGTCGATACCGATCTGTTTGACGGTATGTATCCCTTGCTGGAACAGCTGGAAGCACAGGATATTTCGTGGGGCATTGTCACCAATAAACCGCGCTGGCTCAGTGAAGCTTTACTGAAAGCGCTGAACCTGACCAATCGCTGTGCTGTACTGGTTTGCCCGGAAGATGTGACACGTACTAAACCTGATCCTGAACCGATGTATCTGGCAGCCAAACAGCTCGGGTTTGCTGCAGAAGACTGTATCTATGTCGGTGATCATCCGCGTGATATTGATGCAGGGCGTCATGCCAAGATGACCACCATTCTGGCAGCTTATGGTTATTTACCACTGCAATACAAAGATAACTTAACAGCCTGGCAAGCCGACTATATAGTGGATACAGTTGCAGAATTACAGCGGCTGATTCAGAAACTGCTCGTGCAACAGCAAACTGCGGTATCTTGAAAGCTTAAAACCAAACAATAAGAAATAAGGAGGTAGATAATGAAATATTCAGAATATCAACCTCGCCCCGATCTGCTCAAGGATCGTATTATCCTGATCACGGGTGCGGGCGATGGCATCGGGCGTGCAGCAGCAATCAGTTATGCCTTGCATGGTGCAACAGTGGTGTTGCATGGACGTACCTTGAATAAACTGGAAGTCATCTATGATGAAATTGAAAGTTTAGGGGCACCGCAACCTGCCATCTTGCCGTTACAGCTCTCTAGCGCCTCGGAACGGGATTATGAACTTCTGCTCGATACCCTAGACCGTCAGTTTGGCCGTCTGGACGGAATTCTGCATAATGCCGGTATTTTGGGTGACCGAGTTCCCCTGGCGGATTACCCGGTCAATGTCTGGGATGATGTGATGGCAGTTAATCTGCGTGCCCCTTTTGTCATGACCCAAGCGCTGTTACCGCTATTATCCAAATCTGAACATGCTTCCGTCGTATTTGCCAGTTCAGGTGTAGGCCGTGAAGCCCGCGAACGCTGGGGTGCTTATTCCGTATCGAAAATTGCCATTGAAGCAGTAAGCCAGTTATTTGCCAAAGAGCAGGTACACCCCAATATCCGTTATAACTGTATCAATCCTGGGGCAACGCGTACCGCCATGCGCGCCAAGGCCTATCCGGATGAAGATCCAAAAGTTTTACCGACTCCCGATTCAATTATGCCGGCTTATCTGTATTTGATGGGCGATGACAGCCTGCATATGAATGGTCAAAGTATTGATGCGCAGGATTAACCTTCTTTTTATTTTATTCAGGGAGCAATTGCTCCCTTTTCTATGCTTTCAGGCTTTATATGACGCATAAATCGGGAATGACTCTCGCCGGATCGCATTGAATTTCACTAAAATCCCCGCATACTAAGCCTCACTACATTGAACAAGAGTGCATCATGACTGAGTTAAACAATATTACGGTGACCCATTTAGACGATGGCATGGTCTCGCTGCTGATTGATCAACAGCCTATTTCTGAAAAATATGACACCAAGTTTGAAGCCAGTATTGTGGATGACATCAAAGCACTCGAAAATGCCCAGAAACTCAAACTGTTCGAGCAGTTTGTATTTTCACATCATGATCTGAATTTTGAACACGCCTATTATTATGTGACTGGAATTGAAAAATTAGACGATTGTTATCATCTGGCCAAGCATTTTGTTTATCGCATTAAGATTGAAGGACAACCAGAAATCGAGCATGTCATCAGCAATCAGGGCAAAGCCATGACAGCCGAGGATGTACGTGCCTTTATTCAGGCGCATGTACAGAAATCACTAACGGATTATACTGACCTGAACTACGCTTATTAAAAGCCAAGCAATTTATATAGAGAGTACTTTTTAAAAGTGCTCTTTTTTTAGCTGATTTTTTAAAAAAAGAGTTTATTAATCGAATTTTCGCATCATTTTTATAAAATTATACGGTTTTCCAAATAAATCTATATGAACTATGCTTCTTATATCGCCAGATAGATCAGACAGGAGTACAGCATGGCTGACCAGAAACGAAAAATTGAAACAATTCATCAGATTGAACAATTACAATTATCACAGGCCCTGATTGTGGCATTAGATGATGCCCTGCAAGCGGAATCAGTCGCTGAAGCGATTCACTCCTTACAGGGTCTAGCAGAACAATGGAATTAATCTTGAGATAAACCGATAAAATTTTCTGCCATTTCAGTAGAGGATTGATTATTTTACGAGTGATTCAATGCTGCTTTTTTGAACAAAATCATCGATTTTAGCTTGCATGTTTGCCCTCGCTTTGATCAGATAAGAACATAGCTCTTTATACCGAGCCTTATGATCAAGACCGCAGTCTGATATTATAACATCATCATAATATCTCTGCATTTGTTATAAAACTTGTGCCTGTTCTTCACAGTTTCTCTGCAATTTTTCCGTACATTAGGTACTGTAGAAAGTGAACAATTTAATGAGGGTTCAACATGAAAAAGGTTTTGATGGCACTGGCAATTTCTTGCAGTACATTCATGCTGAGCAATGTCGTCATCGCTGCCCCTCATTTCAATGATGATTCGCATTATGGCGCAGACAAGAAAAAAGGCCGCGAGTTCCGCGAGGCTCCTCAAGAGCAGCAGGATAACCGTCGTATGCGGGAAGAACGCGGAGTGAAACGTCTACAACAGCTCAGATGGCAGCCAGGTTATGTAATGCCGCAGCATTATCGTGGTAATGGCTATAAAGTCGAATACAAAGATCATCGCCTGCCTCGACCTGATCGCAAGCAGCAATGGTACAAAGTCAATAACGACTATATTCTGGTCGATTCAGAAAATAACAATATTATCCGTATTGTTGGTGACTAAATTACATCTCATGCTCTAGGCCCAACATTGTTTGGGCCTTTTTTATTTAGGTGACTGATTTTTCCAATTGCCTATGATTACGCTGTCCTGTGCTTATCTAGCTCTAGCGCAACCATCTTCTAAATTTCTTCACGAATTTAACATTTTAACTAAATAGCCCTCATGCTTTCTATGCACTTGTTCGCTAATTTAGTCTCATCGAAATTAGATTTACATTTTTAGGTGAGAGCCATGAAAAAAGTTTTAACTACAGTTGCGTTATCTCTCAGTGCTTTGTTAGCTACTTCTGCAATGGCAGCACCACAGCATGACTCACGTTATGACCATAATCCGCATAAATCGGCACCACACTGGGATGCCAAAGATAGTAAAAAATGGAATGATGACCGCCGTCATAACAACCGTGTAGTCAATCCAAGCCGTGACTGGCGCGTAGGGCAAACTTTACCACGTCAATACGACAACAAACGTTTTGAAGTGAGTGATCGTGAAGCACGTCGTCTACCGAATACCGGCCGTTTCCAGCAGTGGTATAAAGTCAACAATGACTATGTTCTGGTGAATGAGCGTACCAATAAAATCGTACGGATCATGAACTAATCTTTCTCCATTACTGCTCGTCTTGCAGACACCTGAAGTTCCCCTTCAGGTGTTTTTTTATATCTGTACTTCCACTTGCGTTTTTTTTCATTAGAATCAAAGTTGGATCTCATCATTGAAATAGGCACAGGCATGACTTCGGCAGACACGTCACAAAGCACAACACTGCAATATGTGCACTGGTTTCGCAATTCTGCGCCTTATATCAATGCGCACCGCAACAAAACCTTTGTGATCATGTTTGATGGTGAAGCCGTTTTAAATGACAACTTTCAGCATATTATTCATGATATTGCCTTGTTGCATTCATTGGGGATTCGGCTGATTCTGGTATATGGCGCTCGTCCGCAAATTAACCAGAATCTGGCCCAAAACCAGATTACCACCCCTTTTTACCAGCAGCGTCGGGTCACCACACGTGAATCTTTAAGCTGCGTGATGAGTGCTGTCGGCTCAATCCGTCTGCAAATTGAAGCACTGCTGTCGATGGGACTGGCCAATTCACCCATGTATGGTGCCCGCATTGATACCGTTTCGGGGAATTTTGTCACTGCCAAGCCTTATGGCATTCGTGATGGTATTGATTTTCAACTGACCGGTGAAGTCCGCGCGATCGATACCGATGCGATTCAGCGCCATCTGGACAATCATAATATTGTGGTACTTGGCCCGACGGGTTATTCCACCACCGGAGAAGTCTTTAATCTGCTTGCTGAAGAGGTCGCGACCAAAACTGCAATTCGGCTCAAGGCAGATAAACTGATTTTTCTGGGCAAGCAGCATGGTTTGATAGATCGTAACGGCCAGCTCAAACGGGAAGTCACGCCGCAACAACTGAATGACTATATTCCGCTGCAAGATGCACCTGAAAGAGGATTACAGCTAAAAGCCGCACAAGAAGCCTCCATGAACGGCGTCCATCGGGTGCACCTGATTTCTTATGCCTATGATGGTGCCCTGCTAGAAGAACTGTTCACCCGGGATGGTTCCGGTACTCTGGTCACCGATGCACATTATGAAGAAGTGCGTATGGCCGATATTCAGGATGTCGGTGGCCTGATCAGTCTGCTACGTCCATTGGAAGAAGAAGGCATTCTGGTCTATCGTTCCCGGGAACGTCTGGAAAATGAAATCAACCAGTTTGCTGTAATCGAACGGGACGGCATGATTCTGGCCTGTGCCGCCCTTTATCCGATTCCGACAACAGGGGATGAATTGCGTTCTGCAGAAATTGCCTGTGTTGCGGTCCATCCAAGTTATCGCCAGTCCAATCGGGGTAGCCAGATCCTGCATTATCTTGAAGAAAAAGCCAAAAGCATGCAGATTCAGCAACTGTTTATTCTAACCACGCGCACCGCGCACTGGTTTCTGGAACAGGGCTTTGAACCGGCTTCAGTCGATGATCTGCCGGATGCCCGTCAGGCTTTTTATAATTATCAACGCAATTCCATTGTTTGCAAAAAGTCACTTTAAAGTGACTTTTTCTTTTGGTGCCTTAGCTTAATTTCAGATAAAGATATCTTGTAATTTTGATTTAGTTGTTAAGATTGTATTGCTGCTTTTCAGATAAACATATCAACATATTTAACTTAAAAATATAATTATATATTTCAAAATCTTAATTAACTTAAATAGTAAATATTCATTTTTATATAAATCACTTTTTCGCATAAGTTTTGCGCTTTTTTATTTATCTTTTTTCTTCATTAGAAATTCCTGAATAGTTATTTTTTTAGAAAAACAAAAACGATTAGCGTGTCCCTAAGTTTTCATTCACTAGTTTGTCATTTTCGGGAGTTTTGATTCATGCGCCAATCTCATGTTCAGTTTTTAACCAAGACTGTGGTACTCGGTACTGCGATGGCGGGTGTCATGATGCTTTCAGGCTGCTCGAAAAAGGAAGATACCCTTACCCTGAATATCGGTTTTCAAAAATACGGCGTATTACCGATTTTAAAAGAACGCGGCACGCTGGAAACGACCTTGAAGCAACAAGGGATCAATGTGAAATGGGTAGAATTTCCTGCTGGTCCGCAACTGCTTGAGGGACTGAACGTTGGCAGCGTCTCTTTTGGTGAAGCCGGTGAAGCACCGCCGATTTTTGCTCAGGCGGCCAACTCAAATCTGGTCTATGTGGCCAATCAGCCGCAAGCACCTAAAGCCGAAGCCTTAATTGTACCGAAAGATTCACCAATCCAGTCCATTCAGGATCTGAAAGGCAAACGGGTGGCCCTGAACAAAGGTTCAAATGTGCATTACTTACTGTTAAAAGTTCTGGAAGCCAACCAGCTTGGCCTTGATGATATCGAAGTAATTTATTTACCCCCTTCCGATGCACGTGCTGCATTTGAACGTGGTGCAGTCGATGCCTGGGTGATCTGGGATCCTTTTTTTGCAGCTGCTGAACATCAGATTGGTGCACGTGTCATTGCCAGCGGTGAAAATGTGGTGAGCAATCATCAGTTCTATCTGGCAGATCGCAAGTTCGCAGAAAGCCATCCTCAGGTGGTACAGGCAGTTGTCAATGAATTGAACCTGACCACGGACTGGGTGGCAAAAAATCAGGATGCTGCTGCTCAGCTCCTGCAAAAACCGACAGGTCTGGCCGTCGATGTCTTAAAAACCTCTATTTCACGCATGGGCTTCGGTGTTAAACCCCTCACGACTGACGTGATTCAAAAACAGCAACAGGTCGCCGATGCGTTTTATGCGCAGCAGCTAATTCCACAAAAGCTGAATATTGATGCAGCAATTATTAAATAACAGCAGAATACTTTGAGAATAAAAATGAGTCATTTAAAAACAGTTTTTTATATCAGCTTAGCGTTATTGAGCTTTAGTCTGACTGGCTGCCAGAAACAGGAATCACAGCAAACGGCTGCTGCAGAAACCAAAGCAGCACAACAGGTACAAAGCATTGCGATTGGCTTTCAGAAATCAGCCTTGAATCTGCTGGTAGCACGCAATGAAAAGCTGTTAGAACAACAATTTCCCAATACCAAAATTGAGTGGAAAGAGTTTCCGGCGGGTCCACAAATGCTGGAAGCACTGGCAGTCGGTGCAGTGGATTATGGCTATGTAGGGAATACCCCACCCATTTTTGCCCAGGCTGCAGATAAAGCCCTGAGCTATGTAGCCTTTGAAAAAGTGGCTGGAAACTCTTTGGCCGTGGTCGTGCCGAAAGACAGTGCCATCCAGACGATTCAACAGTTGAAAGGAAAACGGATCGCGGTGCAGAAAGGTTCAAGTGCCCATGAACTTCTGGCCAAAACTCTGGAAAAAGCCGGCTTAAGCTGGTCAGAGATTCAAGCCGTCTGGCTTCCACCCGCGGATGCACGTGCTGCTTTTGACAAAAAAGCCATTGACGCCTGGGCAATCTGGGATCCCTTCCTGGGCGCAGCCGAGTTCGACAGCCAGGTGAAGGTACTGATTGAATCCAGTGACTTTCCGCAAACCTACTCCTTTTATATCGGCAATCCCGAATTTATTCAGAAGCATCCGGATAGTCCCGAGAAGTTTATTCAGGCTTTAAATGCCTCTGACCAGTGGATTCTTAAAAACCAGGCTGTAGCCCTAGATATTTATCAGAAAAGTACCGGTCTGAAACCAGAAGTGGCAAAGCTTGCATTTGAGCGTCGTCTTAAACCTTCGCCGGTTCAGCCTTTAACGACGGAAGTGATCAAAGCCCAACAGAATATTGCCAATCTCTTCCAGCAGGTTCAACTGATTCCCAAAACCATCAGCGTCCAGCAACAGATCTGGTCGCCAGCAGCCACACATTAATTAGCAAACAAGATGATTTAATTTAAGGAATATCACATGAAAATTTTCTGGTTTATCCCCACTCATGGTGACAGTCGTTACTTAGGCACCAGCAAGGGCGCACGTGTTGTAGATCATGCCTACATGAAGCAGATTGCCGTTGCGGTAGATAACTTAGGTTATGAAGGTGTCCTGATTCCAACCGGCCGTTCTTGTGAAGATCCATGGTTAACCGCAGCCAGCCTGATTGACGCGACCAAAAAATTAAAATTCCTGGTGGCCCTGCGTCCGGGCGTGACCACCCCGGCACTGGCTGCACGCATGGCTGCAACCTTTGACCGTTTATCCAATGGCCGGGTGCTGCTCAATCTGGTGACTGGCGGTGACGAGCTGGAGCTAAAAGGTGATGGCGTCTATGAAGATCACACAACCCGCTATAAAACGGCGACCGAATACACCACCATCTGGCGTGAAATTTTAAAACGTTCACATACTGGGGAAAGCTTTAGCTTCCATGGCGAACGCTTGAGTGTCGATGAGGCAAAATTGCTGTATCCACCAATCCAGCAGCCACATCCGCCTTTATGGTTTGGCGGTTCATCGGATGATGCCATTGAACTGGCTACGGATCAGGTCGACACTTACCTGACCTGGGGCGAGCCACCGGCCGCAGTCAAAGAAAAAATTGCAGTGGTAAAAGCCAAGGCTGCAGCTAAAGGTCGTGAACTGAATTACGGGATCCGTTTACACGTGATCGTACGCGAAACCAATGAGCAGGCCTGGGCGGCGGCTGAAGAACTGATTCAATATGTGGATGATGCCACTATCGCTGCAGCTCAAGCCAAATTCAAATCCATGGACTCGGTCGGTCAGCGCCGTATGGCAGAACTGCATAACGGCGACCGCAGCAAACTCGAAGTTTCTCCGAACCTATGGGCAGGTGTAGGTCTGGTTCGTGGTGGTGCAGGTACGGCACTGGTCGGCGATCCGGAAACTGTCGCTGCACGTATCCAGGAATATGCCGATCTGGGGATCAGCACCTTTATTTTCTCAGGCTATCCACATCTGGAAGAATCAATCCGTTTTGCCGAACTGGTATTCCCTTTACTTCCACTGGAAACCCAGCAAAAACTCACTCAACCAAACTTGACCGGTCCATTTGGTGAAATCGTGGCGAACAACTACACACCGGACGAAAACAAGCAGGCTGAGAAAATTCAGGAGTCTGCTTAATGTCAAAAGTCGTTTCCGTTGAAACCCTGGCCCAAAAGCCGGTTTCACGTGGAACAATTCTGGGGCAGCACCTGCTGCCCTGGCTGGTTCCAATTTTCTTGATTGCAGTTTGGCAAATTGCCTCTAGCACAGGCCTGCTGGAAAGCCGGATTCTGCCTGCACCAAGTGCCGTGGTTTTAGCCTTCTGGAATTTATTGCTCAGCGGTGAACTGTGGACGCATGTGCAAGTCAGTGCAGGACGTGCCATCAGCGGATTATTGGTGGGGGGTGGTTTGGGTCTATTACTGGGACTGTTAAATGGCTCATCCAGAACTGCCTCTACCCTGCTCGATACGACCTTGCAGATGATCCGCAATATTCCTGCACTGGCACTCATTCCCCTAGTGATCTTATGGTTCGGGATTGATGAATCCGCCAAATTGTTCTTGGTGGCGATTGGGGTATTTTTCCCAATTTATATCAATACTTATCACGGCATCCGCTCGGTTGATCCACAGTTAATCGAGATGGGAAAAAGCTATGGTTTAACTCGCTGGCAGCTATATAGAGAAATTATTCTGCCGGGTGCGATGCCATCAATTCTGGTCGGCCTGCGTTTTTCTCTGGGTCTGGTCTGGGTACTGTTAATTGTTGCTGAAACTATTTCTGCCCAGTCCGGTATTGGTTATATGACCATGAATGCACGTGAATTCTTGCAAACCGATGTGGTTCTGGTAGGTATTTTACTGTATGCCCTGCTGGGTAAACTGGCCGATGTCCTGGCAGTAGCTTTAGAACGATTCCTGCTGCGCTGGCATGCCGGGTATCAAAAATAAAGAATAAATAAGGAGCATGTGATGACTGATCTCAGTTTAGGGCGTCATGCCAATGACCCGATTAGACCACTGGAGCAACCTGCGGCAGAGATCAATCCTGCTACAGTGCTTGGTGCCGAAATTATCATTGAACAGCTGCACAAATTTTACGGTTCGGTCAAAGTTCTGCAAGACCTGGACCTGCATATCCAGCCAGGTGAATTTCTGGCGATTGTCGGTCGCAGTGGTTGTGGTAAAAGTACCTTATTGCGCCTGATCGCTGACCTAGAAAAACAGAGCTATGGCGAAATCAAGTTTAAGTCCGCCCGGCATATTCGTGAAGGCATTACTGCAGATGATATCCGGGTGATGTTTCAGGACCCTCGCCTGTTGCCCTGGCGCAGCATCGAACAGAATGTGCAACTCGGTTTACCGAAGGAGCAGCATGCCAAAGCTTCGCAAATGCTGGAAAAAGTCGGCCTCAAAGAAAAAGCTGGACTCTGGCCTTCACAGCTTTCCGGAGGACAACGGCAACGTACCGCCTTGGCGCGGGCATTATCGCATCAGCCGCGCATTCTGCTGCTGGATGAACCGCTCGGCGCCCTGGATGCCCTGACACGACTGGAAATGCAAAGCCTGATTGAGCGTCTCTGGACCGAACAAGGTTTTACCGCCATTCTGGTGACCCACGATGTCAGTGAGGCCGTGCAACTGGCAGACCGGATTATCTTGCTGGACAAAGGTCATATTGCCAAAGAGTTTAGGGTTAATTTACCTCGTCCCCGGCAAAAAAGTGTCAAATTTGCAGAACTGGAACAGCAGGTCCTAAAAGCGGTTTTAGCAACCTGAAGCTTGGATCAAACCCAAAATCACACAGGGTTATGGGTTTGATGCTTAAAAATTATCTTAAGTTTAATCCGATATACTTCAATTTCCATCCTTTGAACTTCATTCTCCTCTGTCATTTAGCAACAAGGCCAATAAGAAAATGAAATATTTTCAGAAACTTGAATTTTATTTGTGTGGACGGATCTAGCCTGTTTTAAATATTAATCTAGAGAATAAATCATCATTATTCAAAAAATTAGCCTGTGACTGTGTGCACAAATCTGATGATTTGCCGTACAATTAAAGATTCCCTTTTTTTAATTGTTTTTATATTTGCTAATGGAACAAAAAAAGAGCACTCAAAAGCGCAATCAGCTGCTAAATGCTGCACTAGATGTATTTTCCCTATATGGTTTTAGTGGGGCAAGTCTGGATGAAATCGCACAAATTGCAGAAATGCATAAGTCGAATATTTTCTATTATTATGAAAATAAAGAAGCCTTGTATGTCGAGGTATTAACCACCGTTCTACAAAAATGGCTGGCGCCTTTACAAACCCTTGAAGCAGAACTTGAACCTGAAGAAGCGATCACCAATTATTTGATGCAAAAAATTGAAGTGTCGCGTACCCAGCCTAAAGCATCGCGTTTATTTGCTTTAGAAGTGATTCAAGGCGCACCGCATATTCTGGAGATTTTAAAAGGCCCGCTGAAAAAACTGGTGAAGCGCAAAGCTAAAGTGATTTCCAACTGGCAGGAACAAGGCAAAATCTCTGCGAATATTGATCCTGAATTACTGATTCTGAATATTTGGGCCATCACCCAAAACTATGCAGATTTCTCTATCCAGATGGAAATGGTCACAGGTAAAACCTTGCGTAACCGCAGCATGCAGCAACGCATTATCCAGCATACGGTAAACATGATGTTATATGGCGTGATCCCACGTAAGGATCAATAAGCGCACTTATGATTGGCATACGGCCATAGCTCCTATGGTCGCCGAGCAAACTTAAGCCTCCCTTTTATTTTACCATTCGATATAAATCTAATAACTTCCTCGCACCCAGCAACAGATTCTCTTCCCAGTCCAGATGCGCAGTTTCATTGGCACCATCACTGATATATTTGACTGAAATCAGGCGAACACCCAGTTTTTTACAGACTTTTGCCAAAGCATAGCCTTCCATATCAACCAGATTACACGTGACTTTCGACATGCTGGTTTCAAAACTGTCACCTGTCCCGCAAATCCCTTTCGGCAAATGTTCAAAGAACGATTCCAGCTCAATAGCACCCGGGAAATGCTGATCCATCGGTGTAACGCCGATTTCAAAACCAAGTGGTGAAACATCCATATCACGCTGTACAAACTGGCTCACTTCAATCAGTTCGTGTGCATTAAAATGCGTACTCCCTGCTGTACCCAAGTTCAGTAAGGTAGTGCAACCCGTCTTCTGAATCACTTCAAAGGCTTTAAAGGCCGCATTAATTTTGCCAATCCCGCTGTAATGTACTTCAATACCTTCTGCTTCAAACAAGCCTTTAGACTCATTCGGAAGTGCCATGATTAATGCAATTTCTTGACTCACAATCGTCTCCTGCGCTGTATGGGCAGTGATATACCATAAAACAGCAGCACAAGGCAGCCTGAGCTGCATCATTTTAAATGCCCAGTCATACAGGGAATTGCATTCTTATTTTTCTGTGGCCTTCGCAATTTGCTGCTTTTGCAAATACTGTTTAAGGCAAGGTGAAAAGATTAAATTTCCATGGTAAAAACCCGCTGCCGTTTTAGTTGCAACCAGTATCCATAACATGACTAATACACCTCCCAGTGCATAAGCAACCGCATATAAAAATTGAAGCTCTAGTGCGGCAGCTAGATTAAATATCGCCAAAGTAAATACACCGATTGGAAAGGTGAGTCCCCACCAGCCCAAGTTAAAGGGCAACTGCTTTCTGGCATGAGATAAGGTAGTCAATAAGGCGATACCAAACCACCAGACAGCAAAGCCAAGCAGGATTAAGGCACCCATAATACCCACCTGTTCTAAAAATAGCCCCAGTCTGTATTGATCTATCACTGCCAACACTTGCGGTGCCTGATGACCCAGTAATAACAATGCCAATGCACCTGTACCAATTGGCCCAAGGGCAAGCCAACTGCTAATGGCCATTTCTTTTTCAGGTAACTGATGTAAAGCCAGACGCAACATTAAAATGCTCAGAATTCCAAATGCAGGCAGAACTGAAATTCCCCACAGCATATAGCTGCCGAGTAGAATCATGACGCTCTGTTGAGTTGGCTCCTGATGGGCCAATAACAATCCCCCACTACTTGCAGCAACCTCACATGCCACGATGGGCAGCAACCACACTGCTGTCATGCTTTTAAACTCATGCTTCTGCCGGCTATACATAAAAAATGGCACGGCCCACGCAATCAGAACCGCAAGTGCAACATCGACATACCAAAGTAGTCCTGCAATCTGTACGGCAATATCGCCCATTTGAACAATACCAAATTTAAGAAAGCCATTGATGATTGTGGCAAGCCCCATCGGGATTGCACCCAAAAATAAACTCATATTTGGATGCTGAAAAATCTGTTTGGCTTCAACTGGGTAATAAATCCAGCGCAGTGCATAAAGACTCAGGAAAGCAACAAATAAGATGATATTCAAAAGCCAAAGCCCGGCACCCATTTGCCAGAAAAGCTCAGATGCCAGCGGAGATTCTGCGATGATTAAAGCGACAATACCGGTACCCATGGTTACTGTGAACCAGTTCGGTGTGAACTCACGGATCAGGTCAGAAACTCGATTTAAATCGGCAAATGGCTTTTTCATCAGCTTCACTCTGAAAGGATGTTAGAACCATCATACGAATAATTGAATATAAATTAAATTGATTAATATTCATTTTTATTATCAATTTAATTGATTATAAATTCATCATTGCATTAATTTTATTGTCTAAAAACACAACAACAAGACGAAACGCTGAGATTATGGCAATATATAGCCTCTCGAAATTTCTAAGCACTTGATTTGCCCATGCAGCTGCTCCGTCTAAATGCTTTAGCGTCTCATTCCAAGTTACCCAAAACTGCCGTGACTATCGGTAATTTTGACGGCGTGCATTTAGGTCATCAGGCCATGATCCGTCAGCTGCAACAGGTGGCCAAAGCACAGGGTTTAAAATCTGTAGTAATGATTTTCGAGCCACAACCGCTTGAATACTTTAAAGGTTATGAAGCACCACCGCGTATTTCATCACTGCGTGAAAAAGTCGAATACCTGACTGAACTCGGTGTGGACTATATTGCAGTGGCAAAATTTGACCATAGCTTTCGCAGCCTGACCGCAGAAGCCTTTGCCGATATTTTAAAAGAAAAACTCAATGCGCAGCATCTGGTCTTGGGTGATGATTTTCACTTTGGTAAAAACCGCCAGGGTAACAGCGAATTTCTGCGCAATTATGGCTTTGAAGTCACCAATTTAAATACCATTGCTCTGGATGGTGAACGGGTCAGTTCTACCCGGATTCGCCAGACTTTGCTCGCAGGTGATCTGGCTCTGGCCGCACAGCTGCTGGGCCGTCCTTACAGTATTACCGGACGGGTACAATATGGCGATCAGATTGGTCGAACCCTTGATTTTCCGACTATCAATATCCGCCTCAACCGTCATAAGCCCTGCCTGAAGGGGATTTACGGAGTTGAGGTTATTTGCGAAACCTTATCCTTAAAAGACAAGGTAAAAGCTGATTCTGCAGCGCAAACCGGTATTGCGGGTTATGACCCAACGGCCCTGTTTGGGGCAGGTCATGTCGGCACCCGTCCAGCCATTAAACAAGCGCATCCGCAATGGCGATTAGAAGTACATTTTCCAGATGTTTCTGCTAATCTGTATGGCCTGTTGATGCGGGTGACGTTCTTAAACTATTTACATGGCGAAAAGGACTATCCTTCGCTTGAAGCGCTAAAAGCCGGAATTGATGATGATGTCGAGAAACTGCTTGAGTTTCGTCGAAATCACCCCACATTTCCCTTTTAATATCCCATATTTTTATTGTAAAACGTGTCAGTGACATAAACTGATTAGATTGGAAGACGACTTGCATGAGCGATAAGCAAACTCCTGAAAATGCAGTGGACTATAAAGCCACGCTAAACCTCCCAGGTACTAACTTTGCAATGAAAGCAAATTTGGCAGTACGTGAAGCGAAATGGTTAGAAGAGTGGTATGCCGACAACATTTATCAGCAGATTCGTGCATCGCGTATTGGCAAGAAAAAATACGTGCTTCATGACGGCCCTCCTTATGCCAATGGTCAGATCCATTTGGGCCATGCAGTCAATAAAGTTTTAAAAGACATCATTATCAAAAGCCGGGTCATGGACGGGTTTGATGCGCCGTATGTACCGGGCTGGGACTGTCATGGTCTGCCAATTGAACTGAAAGTTGAAGAGAAAGTCGGCAAAGTCGGCGTGAAAGTCGATGCTTCAACTTTCCGTAAAGCCTGCCGTGAATATGCCTACACACAAGTTGAATTACAGAAAAAAGACTTCGTGCGTATGGGCGTGTTCGGCGACTGGGACAATCCGTATTTGACCATGAACTTCAAACAGGAAGCGGACATCGTACGTTCGCTTGGTGCCATTGCCAAAGCAGGCCATATCGAACCTGGTCTGAAACCGGTGAACTGGTGTCTGGACTGTGGTTCATCATTGGCTGAAGCAGAAGTTGAATACGAAGATAAAAAATCCGACGCGATTGATGTTGGTTTTACCGTTGTAGATTTAGCTGATTTATCTGCACGTCTTGGTGTAGAAGTTAAAGACTCAACGGACATCGTGATCTGGACCACGACACCTTGGACGCTACCTGCCAACCAGGCCGTTGCCCTGCATGCAGAGATTGAATACCAACTGGTGAAAGCAACAGGCGAAAACAAGGTTGCACAAAACCTGATTTTAGCAAAAGATCTGGTTCAGTCTGCCTCTGAGCGTTATGGCTTTGAAGCATTTGAAGTCCTTGCTGACTTTAGCGGTAGTAAACTTGAAAACTTACAATTACAACACCCTCTGATTGCCGACCGTCAAGTTCCCGTTATTTTAGGCGAACACGTGATTGCAACCAGTGGTACAGGTGCCGTTCATACCGCACCGGGCCATGGTGTAGACGATTATAAAGTTGGCCTGATTTACAACCTTAAAGTAGACAACCCGGTCGGCGGAAATGGTGTGTATTTACCAACCTCGCCAATCTTTCCAGGCGAGCACATCTACAAAGCCAACCCAAAAATTATTGAAACATTGACTGGAGCAGGTAAGCTTTGGGCACATGTCGTCATCAAACATAGCTACCCACACTGCTGGCGTCATAAAACCCCAATTATCTTCCGTGCGACACCACAATGGTTCATCAGCATGGATGCCAAAGGCTTACGTCAAGGTGCATTAAACGCGATCGAAAACGAGATCAGCTTTGTGCCAGACTGGGGTAAAAACCGAATTCAGGCGATGATCGAAGGCCGTCCGGACTGGTGTATCTCACGTCAACGTACTTGGGGTGTACCAATTCCTTTCTTCGTTCATAAAGATACGAACGAATTGCACCCTCGTACGCCTGAGCTCATCGAAGAAGTTGCCAAACTTATCGAGAAAGAAGGTATTGATGCATGGTTTAACCGTGATGCGAAAGACTTCATTGGTGAAGATGCTGAACAGTACAATGCTGTTCGCGATACGCTTGATGTATGGTTTGACTCGGGTACAACACACTTTGCGGTACTGCGTGAACGCGAAGAACTGACTGATCCTGCTGATTTATATCTGGAAGGTTCTGACCAGCACCGTGGCTGGTTCCAATCTTCTTTATTAACGTCTATGGCAATTCATAACCGCGCGCCATACAAAGCCTTGTTAACACATGGTTTTACAGTTGATGAGAATGGCCGTAAATTATCAAAATCTCTAGGCAACTATATTCCGCTTGAAGAAATCATCAAACAACTTGGTGCCGATGGTTTACGTTTATATGTAGCATCTAGCGACTATCGCTATGAAATTGCAGCATCGAAAGAAATCTTTAGCCGTGTAAGTGATAGCTACCGTCGTATTCGTAATACGCTACGCTTCTTGCTTGCTAACCTGAATGGCTTCAAACCATCAACAGATGCGCTTCCTGTAGATCAATTGATCGCGCTGGATCAATACATTCTGCAACGTGCAGCTGAGGTACAGAAAACTGTTCAGCAAGCCTATGAAGATATGAATTTCCATATCGTCACCAGCGCCTTGACTAACTTCTGTATCAATGACCTGGGTGGTTTCTACTTAGACATCATCAAAGACCGTCAGTACACCACCAAAGCAGACTCGCAGGCACGTCATTCTGCACAAACTGCGTTGTATCACTTGGTACAAGCATTCGTGCGTTGGATGTCACCAATCCTGAGCTTCACTGCACAAGAAGCTTGGCCGTTAATTCCTGAGCAATCAGAGAAATACGTGTTCACGGCTGAATGGTATGATATTCCTGTGGCTTCAACTGCAAATGTAGTATCTGAAGCTGAATGGCAAACGCTCATTGCCGTGAAATCTGCAGTAAACAAATTCATTGAAACTGCACGTACCGCGAAAACTGTCGGTTCTAACTTGTCTGCCAAAGTTGAACTTTGGGCAAATGCCGAATTAAAAGCAGTGCTAGATAAGTTAAGTGATGAGCTTCGTTTCGTACTGATCACATCACAAGTGATCGTCAATGAGTTTGATGCAGCACAAGGTGAAGCGTCTGATCTTGAAGGCTTGAATGTGAAAGTTTCAGCAGCTGATGGCGAAAAATGCGTACGTTGCTGGCATGTATTACCAGATGTAAATACACATTCTGCACATCCTGGTCTATGCGGTCGTTGTATCATCAACCTTCCTACAGGCCAAGGCGAAGAGAGAAAATATGCCTAATACCCACACCAAAAAGGGCTTATTCCAGTTCTATCCACATAATTTATGGTGGGTTGGACTGGCCATTCTGGCGATCATTCTGGATCAATGGACCAAATGGATTGCAGTGACAAATCTGAATTATGCAGATCCTGTTCCTGTGCTGCCCTTTTTAAATTGGACACTGCTACATAACTATGGCGCTGCCTTTAGTTTTCTGTCCGATGCCGGTGGTTGGCAACGCTATTTCTTTACTTCACTGGCAGGTTTAGTGTCTGTGGTCTTCGTGTTTTGGCTGATGCGTATGCCAAAAGACATGAAAATCTTGCCGCTGGCGATAGCCCTGATTCTGGGGGGTGCCATCGGTAATTTAATCGACCGGATCAGCCTTGGCTATGTGGTCGATTTTATTCATGTGTATTACCAGAACAGCCACTTCCCTGCGTTCAATATTGCAGACAGTGCCATTACTATAGGTACTATTCTGATGCTGATTGATACCTTTTTCTTAGAAAAACATCGAATTCAACGGGCGCAAGCACAACATGACTGATTTTATTCATCCCAACGAGGAAACCCGGGTTGCAGACGGTTCTAAAGTCGAGCTGCACTTTTCTGTCGCAATCGAAAATGGCGTGGAAATTGACAATACCCGTAGCCGTGAAGAACCGGTCAGCCTGGTGATTGGCGATGGCAATCTACTGCCTGGTTTTGAAAAAGCACTGATTGGTTTACGTGCCGGTGACCGTCGCACGGTCAGCCTGCCACCAGAAGATGCTTTTGGGCCATGGAATCCAGAAAACATCCAGAAATTTGACACGGTAAAATTTGGAGAACGTCCGATCGAAGGTCACATGATCGAGTTTGAAGACAAAGCCAAGGCCACCCTGTATGGCGTAGTCAGATCAGTCAATGATGATATTACCGAAGTGGACTTTAACCATCCATTGGCAGGCAAGAACATCACCTTTGAAGTGGAAATCTTTAAAGTGACACCTGCTGGCCAGCAAGGCGTTAAACTGATGTAAAGTTTCAGCTAATTGACTGATTTAAAAAAGCTCCTTCGGGAGCTTTTTTATGTTCCGGATACAAATCATCTCTAGTCACCTTTCTGAAATCTGATTAATTTAATTTGATGATTAAGACCCTGAAAAAGGACTAAACATGAAAATTTATATTGTGGTTGGGAGCGTGCGTGAGGGGCGTACTGCCATTAAAGTAGCGCATTGGGTACTGCAGGAAATTAAAAGTTATACCTTTAGCACTTTGGAAACTGAAATTGTCGATTTAAAAGAATGGGATCTTCCGCTATTTGCCGGCGCTCACCCTCCCCTGACCGGGATTTATGATCAGCCCAAACAGCAAGAGTGGGCAGACAAGATTGCGCTTGGCGATGCCTTTATTTTTGTCACGCCTGAGTATAATCATGGCTATAGTCCAGCTCTGAAAAATGCCCTGGACTATCTCGGCAAGGAATGGCAGGGCAAACCGGCAGCTTATATTGGTTATGGTGCGACCAATGGCTCACGTTCGATTGACCAGATTCGTCAAGTGGGTACTCAGCTTGGACTGATAGATACTAATGCTGTCATCGAAATCCGGGATATTTTTGCACGGAACAAAGATTATTCCTTCCAGGGCAATGAATTCGATAATAAAAATTTAAAAGCTGCTGTAGATAAACTGATTCGGTATGTCAGTGCCTAATGATTAGACGGAAATCCTGTACGTTTTAGCCTACATACAGCGCAGTATTTGGCGGCTATTCCTCACTTTTCTGCAAGGCTATAGTGAATGCATAGACAGACAGGAAGTCTGCAAAGCGATACCACAACAATAAAAAGCGCAAATCAACAGGACGTTGACAGATTAGACAGGAGTCAGATCTGAGAAGCAAATCCAGAAAAGCCTCAACAGGATGTTGAGGCTTTTTTGTTTTAAACGATTTGTTTTGGCTTGAATAGTCATTTCTCAGTATCAGACATCAACCTGAAATCAGAGATAGAGCCCATCGGCAGCTTACAATCTCGAGATTTTCCAGTTTCCGGATGATATTTCTCTTAGCCCCATATCTTTAAAAAGCGGATTAAGGTGCTGTCATTTTTAACAGGTTGACTTGCGGACCATCCTCAATGACCCATAACGAACCATCCTCTGCCTGGGCAGCCCCACGAATCCGTTCTTTCATATTCAGACGCTGGATTTCTTTTACTGGGGTCTGAGTGGTATCTACAATCACGATTGCCTTGGAAGACAAACCGGTTACAATTGCCTTATTTTTCCATTGTGGGAAGATATTCGCAGTATAAAACAGCAAATCTGAAGGAGAAATTACTGGTGTCCAGTCCAGTGCCGGAGCTTCGAATTCAGGACGGGTACTGTGGTCAGGAATGGGCTTGCCATCATAATGATCGCCATTTGATACTAAAGGATAGCCATAATTTTTAGCCTTGATAATCTTGTTCAGTTCATCACCGCCTTTCGGTCCCATTTCAATGACCCAAAGCTGCCCTTTGGGATCAAACGCCATTCCCAGAGGATTACGATGTCCAAGACTCCAAACCTGCTGGGCAATTTTACCCTGATTCATAAAGGGATTATCGGCAGGAATTGAACCATCCTCATTCAGGCGAATAATTTTACCGGCATTGGATTGCATGTCCTGTGCAGGATCAAATTGCTGACGCTCCCCCGAACTGATCCATAACTTGCCATCCGGCCCAAACACTATTCGATGCGCATAATGCCCCTGACCCGAAAATTTGGGAACTTGAGTCCAGATCCGTTTAATCTGTTTCAGTTGGGGGGTAGGCTGGCTCAAATCAAGTTTGCCACGAACAACCACAGCACCATATCCACCTTGACCCTTTTCAGCATAACTCAGATATACCCACTGATTCTTTGCAAAATCTGGATGTAAAGCAATTTCACCTAAGCCGCCTTGGCCTCCATACGCAACCTGAGGTATGCCTTTCACCTCGATTTTTTTCTTATTTTTGGGATCAAAGAGCTGCAATTTTCCTTTACGCTCAGTAATCAGCAGCTGGCCATCATTTAAGGTGGTAATTGCCCAAGGTTCATTAAATTGAGCAACCTGTTCAACCTTATATTTTTGCATGCTTGAAGAGACTGAATCGGATGCATGAGTAGCTATAGAAGTCTGTTGAGCAGTCTCAGAGCTAGAGGAGGAATTTTCTGCATGACAGGCAGTAAATGCAAAAGCACAGCAACTAAGTAAAATTTTTATTTTAAATTGCGATAACATTATCTTCTCCATACTGATTTATTGTCCAAATTAACATCAAGATACAGAGTTTCTGGTCTAAATTCAGCATAGAAAAGTAAATAGATATATTTTAAAAATTATAAATAGAATTTATTTTAATAAAGAATGAGTGACTAAGCTTTCGACTAAACTCCAGGCCTAAAAAAACACCCCCGGCCTTTAGACCGGGGGTGTTTCGAATAATGAGCTGGCGATGACTTACTCTCACATGGGTAA
>NZ_JAYWYX010000018.1:0-82784 GCF_048147925.1 Acinetobacter sp. 226
GTTTTAGGAGTATGTTTATTCATTTTGAAATTATAGGACTGAATAAACCTTATAGGCTAGGTTTGTGCAACAAAGCCTCTTTAAATCCATAAATAGGTGTCCACTTAAATTTAAGTGGACACTATCGCGGTATTAATGAGTTAGAAAAAGTGGGGTTCAGCGGACGCTTACGCAAAACCAGCAATTGCAGACATTAATAAAGCATATATCATTGCGATACGTATACTTTGAGGTTCCTTAATATAATTTTCTGTAGAAATACTACTTTCAGACTTATCCATTTAATACCTTTTTTAAATACCTTACCTGTATTTGTTTATTATTAATAATTTAAAATTAAGCCAACAACCTAAATTACGAAAAACTCTTTTTCAACAACATTCAAAAAATAAAAAGCCTCCATATAGTAAATACATAGAGGCTTATATTTTATACAAAATTTAAAGAGCTACTTCTGTTCCATTATTTGCTGCTGATTCAAATAATTTTGCCAATAATATTGAAATATTATGTGCTTGAGTTGCTGGAACTTGTGACGGTTTTTTATTCAAATAAGAATCAAGAAATGCATTTAGCTCACGATCGAAATAAATGGGGTTACCAATTTCTGCAATTTCTGGTGAATATTCTGTCTTTTTAGTTGCCCAAATTTCAGGAAAACTTGTTTCATGCCATTCTGTCCAACCTTCTGTTGTTCCTTCCACTCTACCTGTTTGATAAAGCTTATAAGAGGAAGGTAACGAACGAGATGACATAATACCTTCTGTTCCATAGGCAGTCATATCCCAACTTTCAGTCCACGGCAATACATCCCAAGACATAAAGTCAACTACAACAATTTTATCATCGTAATTTAAAATTGCCCCAGCAGCATCTTCTCTCGATTCTTCACCTTTAAAGCCATTAAACTTTGTAATCCGAGCATTCACAGATTTAGGCATACCAAAATGATGAAGAACACGATCAAATAAGTGACAACCAATCACAAAAAAGGCACCGCCTAAATCTCCTGGCTGTCGCATATGTGCTGTTTCAGCTTCGTTATGAGAACATCCTGCATGAGCACGAACTTGTAGAACTTTACCAATCTTTCCTTGTTTCAAACAATCTTGCATGACATTAATTGAAGGAGCAAAACGCCAGCAATAACCCACTTGAACGAAACCATTATATTTTTCTACAGCATCTACAATGCGTTGTGTATCTTGTTCACCACGACCTGCTGGCTTTTCAACCAGAACTGCTTTACCTTTTTCTAAGGCGGCAATAGTTAGATCAGCCATTTCATAACTTTTAGAATGTACTAAAATCATATCAATCTCTGGATTATTCAGGATCTCATCTTTAGTACAAATCGTTAAGTTTAAAGCATCACAAAAAGGTTTTAGAAGTTCACTGTGATCTGCCGCACCGTATATTTCAACATCATCACGTCTCTGCAAAGCTTTAACTCGTCCAGAGGTATGTGGATGGGTAATACCCAATAAAGCCACTTTTAGTTTATCTTTTTGCATTGCAAAACTCCTGTAAATATTTTCCAATTTTCTATTTCGCCCAAAATTAACTTTTTATTTTATGACGTTAAAGTGCTTTTTAGGAAAAGATTATTTCATATTAGAAATAATCTTTATTTTTATATGAAATCAACCATTTTTCTCATTTAGATTTCATCATGCTTAGCAGCACATTATCCTTATCAATAAAGTGGTGCTTTAAAGCAGCGACTATGTGCCCAACTATTAGAAACCCGGCAAACCATGAAAGATAAATATGCAGTGGTTTAACTATTGCTAGAAGCTCAGGATTAGTCTGTACTAATCTTGGAATTTCAAATAGATACAATACTGGAGCTGGATGTCCTGCACTCCAGCTAAATAAACAACCTGTAATAGGCAAAGCAATCAACATGAGATACAGCATAAAGTGTCCAAAATGTGCAAACTTTTTCATGATCGGTGACATGGTACTTGGCAACTCTGGTACAGGATGCGTGTATCGCCAAAAGATGCGAACAACCAACAAAAAAATGAGGACTGTAGCAATATTTTTATGTAAGGTAATGACACTACCTTTAAAAGAGCCATTAACCTCATAACTTAAAAAATTTCCACTATAGAACCCAATCAGCCAAGCAATAATAAAAATTACTGCCATAATCCAATGTAGACATTGGGCTGTACGTGTATAATATTTGGGCTTCATAGTAGTCATATCTTCTCTCATTTCAGTTGTATTACTCATTTAAAATTTTGATCTTAAATAAATAATGGGCTTAAACTATCATGAGGGAAACTATCTTGTTCACTAGGAGATATGAAGTTCACCATAGAAAAACAGTATTTCATATAAGAAATTTTTTTATGAAAACCCTTAATAATGAGAGAAACCAATGGACTGGATACCATTCCAATAACGTTCATATTCCTTTTTAGTAAAGTCATCGATTAGAAAGTCTATAAACAAACGGTTCTTTATAGGCATAAATTGCCGACTTTGAAAAGCAATATTGATCGTTAATTCTGGCAAATGCCAATCTGTAAGAATTGGGATCAGTCTTCCCTCTACAATATCTTGATAAATAATATATAAAGGTTGAATTAATATTCCTGCACCACTTAAGGCGACTGCTTTAACAATTTGACCATCATTTGTTTCTAACACAGGATCAATTGTGAAATTACAAACTTCGCCTTCTTTTGAAAAACTTAGAACTCTAGGATTATTTGCATGACTATAAAGTAAAATGTCGTGATCTTTTAGCTCTTCAATTGTCTTAGGTTTTCCTCTTTTTTTAATATAGTCATAAGATGCCGCCAAGATTCTACGAGTACTTGCCAATTTTTTAATTGTTAGATTTGAATCGGGTTCAAACTCTCGTGTACGAATCGCAAGATCAATATTACTGTCAATAATATCGTAGTAACGATTTGCACCAACAAGATTAATTTTAATCTTAGGATAAAGCTTATTAAAATGTGGAATCAAAGGTGCAAGATGCATAATCGCAAAAGAAACTGAGGATGTGATCGTCACTGTCCCTTCTGGTTCAACCGCTGATGAGCTAATGGATGATTCTGCTTGATCAATCTCCGCCAGTAAATCCTTACATTTTTTATAATATTCTAATCCAATGTTTGTTAAAGCTAAACGCCGAGTACTCCGTTCAATCAGTCGAACATTCAAACGGCTTTCTAGAGAAACAATATGACGTGTAGCAGCCGCATTTGAAATATCCAATGATTCAGCAGCTTTATTCAAGGTTCCAAGTTCTGCAACTGCAACAAACAGTTCCATGCTAGTGAGTCGGTCCATTGTCATATCTTCCTGATTATTCCTAAAATGAAATAAAGATTTTCCTTACAGCCATTTTATTTCAAATTACATCAGCTTAGCATGAGCAAAATAGGAATATTTCAATTTTTACGGAAAAAATATGAAAAATTTAGACGAAAGAACGATTACCCAAGCAGTCATTGAGCGTAACTCATCATCCAGTAATGAAAGATTAAAAGATATCATGCATTCTCTTGTAAAGCATCTGCATTCATTCGCAAGAGAAATTGAGTTAACTGAAGAAGAATGGGAAATTGGCATCAAATTCTTAACTGACGTAGGCCAAATTTGTAGCCCAACTCGTCAGGAATTTATTTTACTTTCCGATACGTTAGGTTTATCCACCTTAGTCATTGCACAAAACCATAAAAAACCTGTCGGTTGTACTGAAGCAACTGTATTTGGTCCGTTCCATGTCCAAAACGCCCCAAAGCTTCCACTTGGCAGTAATATGAGTATTGGAGTGAAAGGCACACCTTGGTTTGTCAAAGGACAAGTGAAAGGAGTTGATGGCAAAATCATTCCTTACGCTGAAATTGAAGCTTGGCAAGCTGATGATGATGGATATTATGATGTCCAAAAAGAGGGTCTGACAGAATATCAAGGTCGAGCTGTTTTTACAGCTAATCAGGAAGGCAAGTATTATTTTGAGACGATTGTGCCCGAAGCCTATCCTATTCCGCATGACGGTCCAGTCGGAAAAATGCTTGAGGCCTTAAATCGCCATCCATGGAGGCCTGCTCATTTACATTTTATGATTAGCGCACCAGGCTATGAACGTTTAGTTACTCATGTATTTAAAGAATCTGGAGAATATTTAGACTCCGATGCAGTGTTTGGTGTTCGTTCCTCTCTCATTGCAGAATGGGTTCGTCATGAGAATGGCACAGATCCAAATGGGCAATTCCACAATACTCCTTTTTACACTTTAAATTTTGATTTTATTCTGAATAATAAAAAGGTAGGCGAAGCATCATGATTGATAAAAGCACCACACTCAAAGAAGCATTATCCCAAATCAAGGATAGTTCAACCATCATGATCGGTGGTTTTGGTACAGCAGGCCAACCAGCCGAATTGATTGATGGATTGATTGAACTCGGTGTCAAAGACTTGGTGATTGTCAATAATAATGCTGGTAATGGCGACTATGGTCTTGCCAAATTATTAAAAACAGGCGCAGTACGTAAAATTATTTGCTCCTTTCCTCGTCAGTCCGATTCATGGGTATTTGATGAGCTTTACCAGGCAGGCAAGATCGAACTGGAACTTGTACCACAAGGTAATCTTGCTTGCCGTATCCAAGCCGCGGGTATGGGCTTAGGTCCAATTTATACGCCAACTGGTTTTGGTACATTATTGGCAGAAGGCAAACCAACACTCAGTTATGAAGGCAAAGATTATGTGTTGGAGTCACCGATCAAAGCTGATTTTGCCTTGATCAAAGCTTATAAGGGCGATCGTTGGGGCAATCTAATTTATCGTAAATCTGCTCGTAACTTTGGTCCAATCATGGCAATGGCAGCCGATGTCACCATTGCGCAAGTGGCTGAAGTGGTTGAGCTGGGCGAGTTAGATCCTGAACATATTATTACCGCAGGCATTTTTGTACAGCATGTGGTGGCAGTCGGTACACCTGAAAACGAGCAAGGAGAATAACAATGAGCTACCAAAAATTAAGCCGTGATCAAATTGCTGAACGTGTGGCGCAGGATATTCCCGATGGTGCGTATGTGAATCTGGGCATTGGTTTACCGACCAAAATTTCAAATTATTTACCTGCCGATAAAGATGTATTTTTACATTCTGAAAATGGTTTGCTAGCTTTTGGTCCGCCGCCAGTAAAAGGTCAAGAAGATCCTGAACTGATTAATGCAGGTAAGGAATACGTCACCATGCTGACAGGCGGGAGCTTTTTTCATCATGGAGATTCCTTTGCCATGATGCGTGGTGGACATTTGGATATTGCGGTTTTGGGTGCTTTTCAGGTTGCAGCCAATGGCGATTTAGCCAACTGGCATACAGGGGCTCAAGATGCCATTCCAGCCGTAGGTGGTGCGATGGATTTGGCGGTGGGGGCTAAAAAAGTCTTTATCACTACGGATCATGTGACCAAAAAAGGTGAACCCAAAATTGTTGAGGAACTGACTTATCCAGTGACAGGCAAGCATTGTGTCGATCGGATTTATACCGATTTGTGCGTGATTGATGTCACCAAAGACGGTTTAAAAGTCCTTGAAAAAGTAGAGGGTTTGAGCTTTGACGAGTTGCAGTCTTTGACTGGTGCAAAACTGATTGATGCGACACAGGGATAGGAACAGATCATGAAAAATGCTTACATTATTGATGCCATTCGTACGCCTTTTGGTCGCTATGCAGGCGGTTTAGCACCTATTCGAGCTGATGATTTGGGTGCAATTCCATTACAAGCCTTGATGCAACGTAATCCAACAGTAGATTGGCAACAGGTTGATGATGTGATTTATGGCTGTGCCAATCAGGCAGGTGAGGACAACCGTAATGTCGGACGTATGTCGGCATTATTGGCTGGTTTGCCTTATCAAGTGCCTGCAACCACAGTCAATCGTTTATGTGGTTCATCACTGGATGCCATTGCAATGGCAGCTCGTGCGATTAAATCAGGTGAAGCCCATTTAGTGATTGCAGGCGGTGTAGAAAGTATGAGCCGTGCGCCGTATGTGATGGGTAAATCTGAGAGTGCATTTGGTCGCAGTCAAAAGATTGAAGATACCACGATGGGTTGGCGTTTTATCAATCCAAAACTTAAAGACATGTATGGTGTCGAAACCATGCCACAAACGGCGGAAAATGTTGCGGAACAGTTCAATATTAACCGTGCTGATCAAGATCAATTTGCTTTAAACAGTCAACAACGTACCGTAGCAGCACAAGCCAAAGGTTATTTTGCCAAAGAAATTATTCCTGTGACGATTCCACAGCGTAAAGGTGATGCGGTTGCGGTAGATAGCGATGAGCATCCACGAGCATCAACCACATTGGAAGCATTGACTAAACTCAAAGGTGTGGTGAAAGCAGAGGGTACAGTCACCGCAGGCAATGCCTCAGGTATTAATGATGGTGCCGCCGCCGTGTTGATTGCGTCAGATGAAGCAGTAACGCAATACAATTTAAAAGCTCGTGCCAAAATTATTGCGTCAACAACGGTGGGGGTTGAACCACGCATTATGGGTTTTGCGCCTGCACCAGCGATTCAAAAATTACTTAAACACGCCAATATGACTTTGGATCAAATGGATGTGATTGAGTTAAATGAAGCTTTTGCGGCACAAGCCTTAGCATGTACTCGTGAGCTTGGTTTAGCTGATGATGATGCTCGTGTCAATCCAAATGGCGGTGCGATTGCCTTAGGTCATCCATTGGGTGCATCAGGGGCAAGATTAGTAACGACTGCACTCAATCAACTGGAACAAACAGGCGGAAAATTTGCTTTATGTTCAATGTGTATCGGTGTGGGGCAAGGTATTGCACTGATTATTGAAAACTTAAATTCCTAGTTATATTTGCACTGGTGGATGCTCCATCCACCTTATATTTAAATCTAAAATTTCTTTAACGTTATACTATTATTCAACTCATTTTTATCAATTTTTGCTTTTCTTAAGAGCTTTTCAATTGAATAGTATGAAAGATAAGCTATCTGCTCTAAACTTTTTCCCTTATTCTCAAAAGAAAATACTTCTGCACAAAGTTCAGTTAATGCTCCTTTATTTTGCAGATATTGAAGCATCTCAATCAGTGGAAATTCGCCATCACCAGGCCATTTCCGAAAGAAACAATCCTCCTCCAATGATACATTGTCTCCTAGTTGTAATAAACCATCGCTAATTTGCACACTATGGATACGTTCAGCAGGCACAACATCAAGCATATTCAATGAAGAGTGGCTTCTAATAAAATGGACAGAATCGAACACCAAACCGCCATATTTAGAACCTGACATTTGAATAATCTTCCATGCTTCTTCTATTGTTTTAATCCCCCACATTGGAATTGGTTCTAAATCACAAATAAGACCGTGCCCATTTGCCATCTGATCAATAAGATAAAAATAATGTGCCAATTCATCAATTGAGTAAAGGTTTGATGGAAAGATTGCATTTAAACTTAAAGTAGACGCTCCTAGATTTGTTGCAATTTCAAAAAACTCACAAGGTGATGTTGAGTGTTCCTCATTAAATTTTTGATCAAAGTTTATTGCCTGCCATTGGGGAACCCAAGTACACAACGGATCTATTCTTGAGAAAACAACCCCCCATATCATCTGCCATAGACTTTAAGTCTTGTAAACTTATTCTATTTGCTTGAATAATCCTCTTAACCTCTTGGGGTTGAATGGAAAGAGCTGAGAGACCTGCCTTCTTTGTAGCACGTAACTTATCTTTGATATCTAGATGCAAAACATTAGAAAAAGGCATTATTATTTGTGAAGTTATAATATTCATAAAAATTCCATATAGATTAGGTTCACCTCAATTTAAATACCCCCTAAAAAATAGATAAACCTCAATTTTTAAATTAAGAATTTCATTAATAAAAAATATATAAATTACAAACAATTACCCCACTGTAAAACCAAATAAAAAAGATTCTTTCATTTATGAAAATATATTTTTCCTAATTGATATTTTTTAATTTTCTACAAAAGCTAGGATTAAATATCTAATTTTTTGATGAAATTCTTACACTATGGATGATGCATTAATAGAGAAGCTGGAAGAAGAGCGTTTTAGATCCATTGTTGAAAAGCGATATGAAGATTTTGCAAAGCTTGCTCATCCAGAAATGACTTATACCCATACAACAGGTATCACAGATAGCAAAGAATCGTATCTAAACAAACTGTTTGCAGGTCATTACGATTACAAATGGATTAAACATCCTATTTCGAAAATCCAAATTGTGGGTGATATCGCACTCGTCTTTGGAGAAATGCATTCTAATTTAATCGCAGGAAATGTAGAAAAAAGTTTGAAAAACAAGTCTCTGGCTGTTTGGAAAAAAGAAAATAACGATTGGCTATTTTATGCTTATCAACCAACCCCATTACCTTAAGGGAGCTTCATCATGAACAATGAATTTATCTATGATATTCCACAGAGTCGGGTCATCTTTGGTGCAGGTTCACTTAATAAACTTCAAGAAGAAATTGAACGCTTAGGCGCAAAAAAAGCACTCATCCTCTGTACACCAGAACAAGTTGAATTAGCTGAAAAGATTTCAAATTTACTTGGTAGTGCTTCTGTTGGTGTCTTTCCAAAAGCAGTAATGCATGTACCACTTGAATCTGCACAAGAAGCACGAGAAGTGGCGAGAAAACTTGGAGCTGATTGTGCCGTTGCTGTTGGTGGTGGCTCTACAACAGGTTTAGGTAAAGCAATTGCTTTAGAATATGATCTTCCAATTTTAGCTATTCCCACAACCTATGCAGGCTCTGAAATGACGCCTGTTTATGGCATTACTGAAAACGGTATTAAAAAAACAGGAAAAGATCCTCGTGTTCTACCAAAGACCGTAATTTATGATCCTGAATTAACCCTTACCCTACCATTAGAAATGTCGATTACGAGTGGTATCAATGCCATTGCACATGCAGCAGAAGGTTTATATGCTCAAAATGGCAATCCAATTATGTCACTTCTTGCTGAAGAAGGTATCCGAGCGCTCGCTGAAGGCCTAAAGAAATTAAAAACAGATTCACAAAATATTGAAGCAAGAAGTCTCTGCTTATATGGTGCATGGCTATGTGGATATGTACTTGGTAATGTTGGTATGGCAATCCACCATAAACTTTGTCATACCTTGGGAGGTAGTTTCAATCTTCCTCATGCACCAACCCATACTGTCGTGTTGCCTCATGCCATTGCTTACAATGAAAAAGCAGTTCCTGAAGCAATGTTAAGAATTAAACGTGCATTAGGTGTAACTGAAGGCACCGCTGCCCAAGCTCTTTTCCAACTCATTTCAGAGCTAGATGCCCCAACAGCACTATCATCATTAGGTTTAACCCAAGCAGATTTAGATAAAGCCACAGACATTGCTTTATCAAACCCATATTGGAATCCAGAACCTATTGAAAAAAATGCAATTCGCCATTTATTACAAAATGCTTTTGAAGGCAATCAACCGAATTAATTAAATCCCCCCATTAGTACCTATCTATACCTGAATTTTAGGGATAGATAGGTTCATTTTTTTTCAAAAAAAGGAACTTTTGAAGATGAAAATAACATCATTATTTTTAGCAATAACAATCATAACTGTACCTCAATTTTCAATGGGAGCTGAAATACATGGTTATTTCCGTACAGGCATGGGAACAACCAATAATGGTCATACACAAGAATGTTTTCAATTAACTGGATCTCCCTCTAAATATCGTCTAGGAAATGAATGTGAGCAATATGGAGAACTTTTTGCCTCACAAAATTTAATAACGCTATCGGATAATTCTAAAATCAATATTAACGGAATGGCTCAGTTTTATAACCAATATGGACAAACATTGAGCTTTAATGGTGACAATGGCTATACACGTATGAGCCAAATCTATTTGGACTGGACCAATGTTTCATTCTTAAATGGAGGAAACTTCTGGGCAGGAAGAAGATATTACAACCGAAATGATAGCCATATGTCAGACTTTTTCTATTGGAATCAAAGTGGTACAGGATTTGGTATAGATCATTATCAATTAAAGAATTTCGCATTAAGCTATGTTTTCTCAAGAAAGGATAACCTCTTTCAAGAGGATTATATTAATCGACATGACATCACAGTCAGTGATTTAGTCATAAATGATCAGAATAAACTAAATATAGGATTATCTTATATTGACGATGAGAATGATGGATGGGCATTGACTCTACAGACTATCACCTCAGATGTATTGAATGGTAAAAATACGATTGCACTCCAATATGGCGAAGGACCTGGTACAGGTTTGGGTTATACAGGTGATGTCCATCTTAATCGTCATAATACATCTTTCCGATTTGTGGATGTACTGGATTGGGAAACAGAAAATAAGAACTTCAACGGTCAGGCTCAAATCATTTATCAAAAAAATATTGCTCAAGCGTCTCCAAATAATGAATGGCTATCCATGGGTTCAAGAACTGCCTACGTGTTGAGTGATCATTTTAAAATTTCCGCTGAAGTTGGTTTTGACCAAATTAAAACAGATCAAGAAAAAAGAAATCTAACCAAATTAACTTTTGCTCCAACATGGTCACCGAAAGGCACTAGATTTTATGACCGACCAGAACTTCGCTTTTACTACACTCATGCTTTCTGGAATGACAGAGAACAAAAATTAAGAGACCAAATTGCGCCAGAAAATGATTTTGCTCAAGTTTCGCATGGTTCTAATTTTGGTATTCAGCTCGAATATGGGTGGTAAAACACTTATTTTTCGAAATTCTACATTATGTCTTAGCAAAAAGTCCAAGTCATGATTTAAATTTAAGCCACTAAGAGGTCACGTATTTATGCAGAAGTTTTTTATTCCCATCATCGGTATAGCAGGCATATTGCTAGCTATATTAGGACTTGCACTCAGTGCTGGAGGGGTTTATTTAATCACCTTGGGTGGATCATGGTTCTATCTTATCGCAGGTATCATGATGATACTCATTGGGATTGGATTTTTTAAACGTCGATCTTATGCCTTATGGATTGCACTTATCTTACTTGCCTTAAGTAGTTTATGGGCGATTTATGAAGTAGGAGCTGATTTTTGGCAATTAGTTCCTCGCATTGTAACATTCTTAGTCATTGCAATTGTTGCTTCCCTATTTGCCCCATTATTACTGAATAAGGATGGCAAACAAAGTCTTACTACTGCTCCAGCAATGGGTATCAGTATTGTACTATTAATTGGTTTTTTCTCATTTATTGGTGGAATGTTCAAAATCCATCCACTGGTCACAGCATCAGGTGAAAAGTCTAAAGTTATTCAAGAACATGCTGGTCAAGATCAAGGTAATGACTGGTCAGCATGAGGACGCAATACATTGGGAGACCGTTTCGCCCAGTTTACTCAAATCAATAAAGATAATGTTAAAGATCTTAAAGTTGCTTGGACTTATCGTACTGGTGACTTAGCAATTGATGGTGCTGAGTATCAGGTAACACCTATTAAAGTTGATGACACGATGTAGACTTCTTGCGTTAGTCAAAATTTAAACAGCCTAAAGCTACATTTTATAAGGTTTTAGCCAATTCAAAAATTAGGTAAAACGATACTTTCGCAAGAGGTCTAATATACGGCATATTCAGCCATTGCTCCCCTACTTAAAAAAATATGAATATATTGTTTTATTTTTAGCTATTTAGCACATATGGGAAAGCATATTGTATGTCTAGAAAGAAGAAAAGCACACCAAATTACCGCGTGCCTGCAAAAAACCTTCAGTTAATATGTTATCCAAAATGCATGCACGCCTACCAAATCTGGATTGCTCTATTTTTTCAGCTTAATCAGAAACAGCAAAACTATCATTTGGATTTTACTTTTCAACAAAAAGTCGACATTCCTGTTCTGACAACAGACAAACCTGATCACTATTTTTTTAGTAGTCATTTCAGCTGGATCTATGCCTATTCTTACAACAAGAATAAAAATGAATTTAAGTTCAGAGCTTATGAAAAAAATAATTCCTACGAATTCACCATCCAGGCTTTAAGCGAAGTAAAGGCCTTACTGTGTTCCGGATTACACCACTCCATTCATGGCTTAGACATCATTGCAAATTGGCTAAATGAAGAATACTTAGCTGCACATCTTCAGGAAGTTTTCGGTCAGGAAGTTTTAACTATCAATTATCTACGAGAATTATCAGGACTGTCTAAATCCAAAAGTCCAGTGAGTTCTATTTCAAATTATGCCGACCCACTGTCATTAGAAAAAATTCTGGCGGGAATTTAATCATGAATGGATATAGTTATTTAGAAGATACTCAAGAATTAAAGCTTGAGCTATTTCGAGACTTCTATCAAGCACTGGCGGAAGCAAAACTGGAAAATGATCAGGACTTCTTTAAGCTCAATGATTTCATCCGACCAACTGAAGTCGTTAAACTAATTAAAATTATGAATCAGCATCCTACTGATCTATCGATTAGTAAGTATCCATTAGCTCATTATCTCCTGGCGCTGATCAACACTCCATCAGCATATCAATCAAATGCACTGAAATGGGCCATTTTCAATACTCAATGCATTGAATTACTTGATAGCAAAGAACATGCAGCTACTGTAGCTAATCTTTGTAGACGTTTTCGTTTAGCCAGTACAAAGCAGGAATACCATTGGCTTTACAATTTTTTACCGTCTCTTCCGATCGAATTAGACGATCTTGTTGAATTTCTAAAAGAAGCTGAAACTGAGAATAGAAAATTATTTGACAAATCCAAAGAGAGTTTAAAGAAAACCCAAATAGGCCAATTGGCAGAAATCCGCGTTATTTATACGTATACCTATACTCAATCAGAACGTCAAAAAAGACACCGTCAAAGTAATCCAGGCATCCAAGAACCTCCCCAAACAGATGTTTACAAGACCTCAAGAACTACTCTTGATGATGAGCAAACGTATCAGACCAAGTTTGAACAGGGTACAGCTAAACAATCACGCGAAGATAAAGTCATTGAAACAGTTGAAGATCATAACTTTGAATTTACTGGATTAGAGCAACATTCTGTCACTGCCCAAATCGTAAATCTGAAAAGTAAAATTCTGCATCAAAACAAGAATGAGCTAATGAACAAGCCAAATCCTCGGGTTTTCGATTTACCTACTGCACGGCACGTTATGCAAGTTTTATTTGAAGAAGCAGAAAGTTCTCCCATTCATGCTTTACTTCTATTTTCAGTACTCAGTCTTACTTATTATAAAGATCTGCCAGTTTTCCAAAAAAACTCACGAATCACTGCAAAAAATAAAAAGGTTTTACTGAAGCCTGACTCGTGTTTCTTCAAACAAAGCTTTGAAATCTCTAAATTCAAAGATTTTGTTTTGAAAGAACATATGCTGAATACCATAAACTCTTTTACGATTCCCTTGCCTCAAGTTTACTTTAAAAATATTTTTCAACTAAAAAAGTGGGATCATGCAAAAATTGATTCAAAGGTACAAGAGCATTTACGTAGCATCAATAAAGAGCTGACTTTCCAGCTAACTCAACAAAATCTCCCACGTTTACTCAGTGACATTACATTGAATGAGCTAGGTTATGAATTGGAAAGTAAGTTACTTAGCGGCGTAAGCGTTCAGCACTATATTCCATGCCATTATTCTTCAACACAGATCATAGATATTCTCGATATTTATAGCCAAACACTTTATCTAGTTTGCCCGCAGCTCAACAGCAGTTATATCGAAGAATTTAAATCTCCTATTACTTTCGGTAGTCAGCAAACACCAGATCTGCCACTGGTTAAATCTTTATTTAAACAGCTTGATGAACAAGTTCGAGGTAATCCAAATCCTTTCAAAACACTGAAGTATTATTCAATTTGGCTTTGGCATATTTGCATGCTGATAACTTCAGCACGACCAAGTGAGTCCTTCCCGCCAAATCTAGATTATATTGACCTCGACAATCAATTGATGGCTGTTGCAGATAAAGAGCAGCGTTATTCGGGCACCATTGGACGATATCTACCGTTTAACGATTATCTTCGTGATGAAATACAGCATTACCTAAAATATTTAAAACACTTTCTCTACCTCACAAAAGCCTATCTGTCCAATGAACAAGTACAAACAATCCATGAGGTCTTCGAGGGTGAACGCCCCTTTCTATTATTTTACGATCCACAAGGAGATATCCGAAATTTAGAACTTTCTGATATTCAAAAATTCTGTACAGAAATAGCCCTTCAGCGCAATTGGACCCGCCACTTTTCTCGTTATTTTTTTGCACAATACTGCAATGAAGATATAGTTAAAGACATCTTTGGTCATGACGAAGCAATGCAGGGACTGTTTGATCGTTATTCGGGTTTTCAGGCAACTGATTACGATCATATTCGAGTAGCACAAGACAAGCTTGTCGAAATATTAGAACTTAAAAGTATGTCGACATTCAACGGGATCATGATTAAATGAGCAGACATCCACACTCCATAAAACGACAAAAAAAACTTATAAAAAATAAGGAATTTCTTCTTAAATTATTTAGTGAGAAATGCCTAGAGCTTACGCCTGAAAACTATTCCGATGTATATAGACAAGTCGATAATCAACTTTTGGAAAAGTACAAATCTAATACTCGCAGTCATAAAATGGCACGCTTAGAATTCGCGAAATATATCAAGCGTTTTAATCGTTTATCAAATCAAAACTACCCTATTCCTGCAACACCTGTTAGTCATGAATGCCCCCCACCTCAGCAAAATATTGAGACTTTAAAACATGGTAAAAGGGTGACTCAATTTGCCAAAAATTTGATTGCTCACTGGACAGAACATAATGACTTCAGTCCAACTCAATCCCTCACTTTTTGTTTGATCAGCACAATATTATTCAATGGCATTTATAATGAGAACGAACTACAAAAGTTTTTAAAAATCATTTTAAAAACAAAGAAATTTCAAAGCTTCTTAGACTCGAATCATATTGTTTCTCTAGAGATCCCAAATCCAAATTTCGGTAATCAGCGTATTAATGACCTTGAGTTTTCAGTCAGCTATACCAAAACATTTGTGCTGCACGATATTGTGAAATGCTGGATCTACAGACTAAAACATCAAAAATTTGATTTATTTTCGGACATTTATAATGCAGAACAACTGATTAATGCTTGTATTATCGAATGCTTTCCTAAAGAAAAAGTACGTTGTAAGGACCTGTTAAAATACGGTTTTTACTATACACAGTTCCTGAAAAACAGCGGACTGGATCAAATGTCCATTTGTATCTTAAAAAATGAAATTTGCAGTTCAAGTCCTCTTGAAAAACAATTAGCAGCTTATTTTGTTCAGGTTGAACAAGCTAATCCTAATAACAATAAGATTGAGAATACTTGTGAAAACCATCAGGCTCCCTCTATAACCAATATTTCTATAGATATAGCTGATGCTTTAGCAGAAATACGTCGAGCTATTCGTGCAAAAAACTATAGCGATCGACTCATAGAATTATATGCCAAGGAACAACCTCCAGCCTTGGAGCGTTTGCTGCTGTGGAGCATTCTACGCTCAAAATTAACGGATTCCCAACTAGACCTTCTCAATCATATTATTCAGCAGCAGCAACGATTTAAGCGCAAGCTTATACAAGCAGATTTTCAGTCAATTAAGCAAAGTTCTCTAAATACCATGTTTTCACAGTTTGCCGTCCATTGGCTACAGGCAACGCAAGACAAAGATATTGCATCATTTTCAGATGCTGACTTTGAAGATATGTATGGAGAAATGCTTTTATTAAAGAAAGAAACGAATCGAGCGACTATACAAAAACGTCTACAGGAATTTCATCACAAACAGAGCTTGTTCTTTAATGCTCCGGCTGTCGATCTGGATAATTTAATCCAACCAAAAATCTGCAAAACCGCACTGATCTCACCACATCTTTTTCACGGCATGTTACAGCGGCTCGAAACTAATCAAGGTATTTCGGTTCAAGATAAAAATATGTTTAAACTTATTTTTATTCTGGGTTTCAGAGCCGGACTACGGATTAATGAAACATTAAATATTTTTGCCCGTGATCTGTTTATTACTGAAGATGCTGTGATGTTAACTATCCGAAATAATCGCAGTAAAAATCAAAAAAGTTATTCAGCTTACCGTAAGATCCCTCTTCATCATCTGCTTAAAGCAGACGAATTACACGCATTCAAAACGTATAGTGAGAACAGACAACGAGTTCTAAAAGCACAAGGAAAATCACTTGCACAACCGCTGTTTCTAAAACAGTCCTTAAAAGAAACTCATGAAAATGAAGTAAATTCTCTATTAAAGCAGTTAATCCAGTCATTTTTCGGTGAGCACAATTTTACTTATCACAGCCTGCGTCATTCAGCATTTAATCATCTTTATCTGATTTTAAAACACTCACCGCTTGCTGATGCATTTACAGACTATACACCAAATGAGCAACTCCGCATCCGTTATGCCTTGCAACGAAACAGAAATACTCAACAGATCTGGTACGCCCTTTCTCATTTTGCCGGGCATCTGACACCTGAAACAACCTGTTCTAGCTATCTGCATTTAATGCATCTGGCAATCAGTTATCAGCTCAATCAAATACAAAGCCCGCTTCCTAAAGAAGCCTATTTTAATATTCTAAAACATGATGCTGCTGTTAAATACCCTGTTCAACAACGTGCAATCAGGTCGTTCTTATTTGATCAACTTACTAAAGACCGTTACAAGCAACATGATCATCAATATCAACCAAGGCACCAGCGTTCCACTGATCCACTCGTACTGGGAGCACATGATTCCGAAATGAGTTTTGAATTATTGCATCACATTCTTGTAGTTGAAAAAGAAGAGAATCTTTTATTACCTGAAGCTATTCCTTTGCAAGTAGCAAAAAAATTACGTGCTAGAGCCCTGCATTTGAAAACTTCCTGTCTAAACCAAAAAAAATCTTCCCGCCTATTTACTACAGACTTTTTAAGAAAATCTCCTAATGCATTGGTCACCATGTTGCCCACCAATCAGGAAGAAAAACAGATCATTCATACGGTTCAGGAACGCTTCACAGCAGTACATCATCAATATGAAAAACAACTCAATACTATCTATTCAATTTATCTTGAAAAAGTTCAGCCCAATTCAGCCCAGTTCATTTTTGAACTGAATGAAAAACGCCAATTGAAAAAGTTTATGTCTTTTATCAGCAGTTTATTTCCTAAAAAATATCTTCATCTTGAGCTTTCCCAACAGAGCAAGGAACAGCTCAAAAACACATTACAAGATTTAGCATTACGGACAGAAAATTTCAGCCTGAATGAGGATGAAGAGCGAATCAAGTTCTCTTTCAAGTATAAAGATGCAAAAGCACTTGGGGTATTCAAACTACTGATGTACCTAATGATCGTTTCTCGTCTTTAAGCGATCATTTAGATCGAAAATATCTTGGTAGAAAGTTCTTATTTCTTCACAACAGTTAATTTTAAACCAAATGGGGTTAAAAGTTTTAGCATTGTGTCTAGAGTTGGATTTGCATCTGATCGCTCTAGTTTCTATAAAGTTTGAAGCGAAATTTTAGTGATCTTGGACATTTCATGTACTGTCAGATGCAGCTCTGTTCTAATGTACTAGCTCAAACCTGATCTGACAGTTACCCATTTTTTAGTGTTCCTGCTTCAGCTTGCTTTAAAATACTCATGATTAAGCTATCTAAATATTTAGATGTTTTCATAGAAAATTTCCTCGTTTAAAGGTTATTCGATTTTCTACTTTTAAACTCGTTTAATTTTAGGAAGCATTACCCACTAAAAATCAGATAGCTTTTTTCAATCAATATATTTCGTTCAAAGATGATGCATGAAGCTAAAAATTCTGGGGTCCAAATATCCATCAAAAAGAAGATCACTTTTGAGTCATGAAAGATGTCTATTCTATAATGTTCCTAAGAATGAATAATTATTAATTATGAGGCCTTACTAAATTTGGTTTAATGGGATCTTCAAGTATTGGACTCCATTTTGACTGTTAGGTGGAAATTTACCTGCTGCCAAGTTAATTTGAATCGCATAAATCAATAACTGAGGTGGACTTAAAGTTGAGTCACGCTGCTGTCTCATATGTACAAAACTAGTTTTATCTACCTCTTGCTTAATATGAATATTTTCTTTTTTCTGTTGATCTACCGTACTTAAAAATTCATGTGATCTATAAGCCGGTGGATAATCGTGGCATAAATAAATTTTAGTGCTATTAGGAAATGCTAAAATTTTCATAATAGATTTATAAAGTTGATATGCATTTCCTCCTGGAAAATCACATCTCGCAGTACCAATATCTGTTGCGAATAATGTATCTCCGACAAAAATATGCTCCTCTACTTTAAAGGCAATATCTGCCGGAGTATGACCTGGAACATACAATGCCATAGCCTGATGACCACACAATTCAAAGACTTCATCTTCTTCAAAAAAATAATCAAATTGAGATACTGTGGCTGGAGGAAGATCATAAACAGGATGAAACATCTCAAATACAGAGTGGATATGCTTGCTTACCCCAATCTTTCCACCTAATTTTTGCTTGATATAAGTTGCAGCGGATAAGTGATCTGCATGAATATGGGTTTCTAAAATCCATTCAAGATGATATTGATGATCTTGAATATATTCAATAATTTCATCTGCATGCGATGTTGAAGTTCTCGCAGAATTAATCTCATAATCAAGCACTGAATCAATTACTGCACATTTTTTATTTTCTGTATCAGCAATCACATAACTAAATGTTGAACTTATTGGCTCTAAAAATGCTTGGATACTAAGCGCCATAAATAACCTCTATAAAATATTAATTTTAAAATTTATTTTGCAATCAACTGACTCATCATGATGCATGCTGTACACCACATAATTGCGGCACAAATACGCTGTAAAATGGGTTGAGGGATATAATGTATTACCCATCTTCCCAGAATAAGCCCTAGGATCGACATCACTATAAAAGGGTAACTCGTTGCAGGTATGTGCATGCCTTGATAAGCCATGATGCTGATTGTAGATATCGAAACCAAAGCAACCACCATCAAGGATGTTGCAATAATACTATGCAGTTTTATATCGCTACTCGCTGTCATTCCAGGGACAATAATAATCCCTCCCCCAATACCCAATAAGCCACTCAATAAACCTGAACTACCGCCTAAAAATCCGAGTTTCTTAAAGCAGGGATATGTCCAATTGAGGCGATGAGTTTCAGAATTAACCAGGCATGGCGCACTTGATAGCATGCTGGTTGCTTTCGTTGATGAACTGGCTTTTCTCCAAAGCTGAATGGCTGAATAAAATAGAAAACAGACAAATCCTGTCAAACTTAGCGTTAAAGGAATATAGTTTGCCAGCAACAAACCTAGGGGAACTAAGCAAAAACCAATCACAGCCATATACAAGGCAGCTCGATAGCGAACGATACCCTTATTGAGTCCCTGAACTGCAGCCCAACTTGCAGATAAAGCAATCGCTAACAGAGCGATGGGCTTTGCCTCTTCAAAGCTATATCCTAACCCCATCATGAGAATAGGAAGTGCAACGATGCCCCCACCGCCCCCTGTTAAGCCTAGTAAAATTCCAACAAACAGACCAAAAATGACTGTAAGCATGGCCACCTCCATTAATTTCCATTAGAAACGAATGAAATTAAAGATTCAGGCATCAACATACTCTCAATGTCACACGTGGATGCCTAAAAGGTTATACAGGTTGTTCCTTCATTTGCTGAACCTGTCCAATTGAACTTTTCTCATCACTGACATCTCTGGCTTTTAGGCCAGGATGAACATGTAAAGGTTCAGCATCAATTGGAATAAGATCTTTTTTCACTTCTTTGGAACGTCTTACTAAAAAGTCAATCAGATGGTTACGGATCTGATAGTATTGAGGGTCATGGTGCATCGTTTCACGACTTCGATCACGAGGTAAAGTATTCACCACAATTTCAGCTACACAGGCTTGAGGTCCATTACTCATTAACATGATTTTATCTGCCAGTAAAATGGCTTCATCAATGTCATGAGTAATCATAAAGACTGTTTGTTTAGTCATTTCACAGATTTTGAGTAGCTCGTCTTGAATCACACCTCGTGTTAACGCATCCAAAGCACCAAATGGCTCATCCATCAGCAACATCTTAGGTTCTACTGAAAATGCCCGTGCGATGCCTACACGTTGTTTCATTCCACCTGAAAGCTCACTCGGCTTTTTCTTGCCTACATTTTTGAGTCCAACCAAATCTAAAAATTTAGATGCGTGTTCTAGAGTCTTCTGTTTGGACCAGTCTGGGTAACGTGATTTAATTGCAAAACACACATTTTCTTCAACTGAGAGCCATGGCAACAAAGCATGGTTTTGAAACACTACACCACGATCTAGACTTGGCCCCTGAATCTCCTTACCTGCCATAATGGCAACACCTTCACTGGCCTCTTCCAAACCTGCAATCACGTTTAAAATTGTACTTTTGCCACAACCTGAGTGACCAATCACACAAACGAACTCACCCGGCATAATGCTAAAGTTAATATGCTCAAATACTGCAGGTTGGTCTTCACGGTAGCGCTTTGCTAGTTCTTCAACTTTGATAAAAGGTGTATTCATCTTATTCTCCGATTTATTCTACATAAGTCACTTTCTTTTGCAGTTGTCCAAACATCATGTCGAGTAACATCCCAATTAAACCAATTAGAAAGACTGCAAACACTACATTGCCAATCGACAGGTTATTCCATTGATTCCATACAAAGTAACCAATACCTGTACCCCCTACTAGCATCTCAGCAGCAACAATCACGAGCCATGCAATCCCCATTGAAATTCGCATACCGGTAATGATGGTAGGTGCAGCAGCGGGTAAAACCACCAAGAAAGCTTTACGAAGTGGATTCACTTCTAGAACTCGCGCCACATTGAGCCAATCTTTACGTACAGCTGCTACACCAAAAGCGGTATTAATCAGCATCGGCCACAGTGAGCAAATGAAAATCACAAAGATGGCTGAAGTCGTTGAATCTTTGATGGTGTAAAGTGCAATCGGCATCCAAGCTAAAGGTGAAATCGGTTTTAAAATCTGAATAAATGGATCAAGAACTTTGTATAGCAAAGGAGAATTACCAATCAAGAAACCCACAGGTATGGCAACCATTACCGCAAGTAAAAAACCAATCGCTACACGACCCAGAGAATGCATCAACTGGATACCAATACCTTTGTCATTTGGACCATTGTCATAAAATGGATCTTTGAGCTGATTGATAGTGATATCAACAAACTGAGCGGGTGTCGGCATGCCATTATTGGCTTTGATATTCCCATATTCATCTGGAATTTTTCCCATCAACTTTGCATATTCAGTTTGTTCACTGGTCATACCTGTCATTGGTTTTGGCATTGTTGCGATTTGCCACACCACCAGAAGTGATAACATGAGAAAACAGGATAAAACCGCTGACTTTAATTTAAAGGACATGTGCAGTACTCCTATGATGTGCGTTTAATTTTGAAACTATTGATATAGGCATCGGGCTGGGTTGGATCAAAAACCGTCCCCATTACAATAATTTTTTTTCTCTTTTGATATTCGCTTGGATGAAATACACCCAATTCTTTCATTTGCTTTTCAGCATCGGTCATTAGAAAAATCTGCTTGGCAATATCTTGATAATTCACGTTTGCTTTTAGATAACCCCAACGCTTCATTTGAGTTAAGATCCAAATCGCCATCGAGTCCCATGGCATTGGATCGAACCCTGCCCGATTCGGTTGGTGAATGACATTACCCAAACCATCTGCAAAACGGCCTGTTAATGTCTGCCGGACCACAATTTCAGGTTGATTGAGATAATTTGGTTTTGAGATCACCTTAGAGATGTTCATCAAATTTTCTGGCTGATTGGCTAAATTCGCCGACTTCAAAATTGTGCGATATAACGCTGCAAAGGTATTCGGGTTTTGCTGAATAAAGGCTTGAGATGTTCCAAAGGCACAACATGGATGACCATCCCATATGTCTTTAGATAAAATATGAATAAACCCCACTTCTTCATAAACAGCACGTTGATTAAATGGGTCAGGGCCCAAGAATCCATCGATGTTTCCAGCTCGTAAATTTGCAATCATTTCCGCAGGTGGTGTCACTCTAATCTGAATATCGCGATCTGGATTTAAACCATGCTCAGCCAAGTAATAGCGCAACAGAAAGTTGTGCATGGACTGCTCATAGGGAATTGCAAAGCGAAAGCCTTTCCAATTTTTCGGGTCGCGGTTATTTTTGTGCTTTAATGCCAAAGTAATACTTTGACCATTGGTGTTCTGAACTGATGCCACTCGCATAGGTTGAGCACTCGAACCAATCCCCATACTAATAAAAATAGGCATCGGTGCCAGAAAGTGTGAGGCATCCAGTTCATTGTTCAGCATACGGTCGCGCACCAAAGCCCACCCTGCAACCTTTTGAAGTTGCACATCTAGACCTTGCTCCTTATAAAGTCCCATTGGATGCGCCATGATTAAAGGTGTGGCACAGGTAATTGGAATAAATCCAACATCCAGCGTTTTTTTCTCCAAAGGTCGTTTTTCTAAAGCTATGGCTTGCAAGGATTGAATAGGAAGTATTGAACTGATCGCAGCTAAAGCCGTACCCGCACCGACCGTTTTTAGAAATTGTCTTCGTGTTACTTCTTGCGGAAAAATTGCTTTCATCAATGCGGCTTCAACAAAATCATGTGAGTTCTGCTCAATCGCTGATTCGGTTACTTGAAGCGCAAGCTGATGCTCTGCCTCCGATGAATGTTGACCACATTGACATCTACCCAATGTCGAGTCTGAGGCGTAGGGGCGATAACGGTTATGATGTTCCATATGCGTACTCCCTATTTATGAGCCATTTTAAATTCGGCCGTGATCGTTGTTTGATGACGTTGTTGCATATGCAACATCCCTGTGTCATCTTCAATACTTTCCCAAGGCAGATCAGTTTTGGGTGAACCTTGAATTTCAATAGAAACCGTTTTGGTTTTAAGTTTGATCAACGGTATGCTGTGTTGATAGCCTGTATGCGCTTTCTCTAAGATATGATGTGCAATGGCTTGAGCTTGTTTAGCAATCGGCTCAATGAAACGACAAGGCGAACCATTTAAACTGATACAATCACCTAGCGCATAAATATCAGGTTGGCTTGTCTGTAATGTCATAGGATTAACCACATAGCCATTTTCAAACGCTAAACCCACTTGGTTAGCCAATCTTGAATCGGTTCTTAGACCTAGGGAAACAATAATTAAATCAACGATTAATGTCTCACCATGATCTAAATACAAAACTTTTTTACTGCCCTTTTCCTCAATTTTTTTAACTTGAGCATTACCATAGAACTGGATACCAATTTTCTCCTGCTCTCCAACAAGTTTCTGACCAGCATATGTCGGCAATAAAGTAGATAATGGATATGCATTACGTTCAATCAAATGCACGCGATGTCCCGAACTGGCTAAATCCTCTGCAAGCTCACACCCAATCATTCCTGCACCGACCAATGCAATACTCACCTCAGAGTTAAGCTGGCTTGAAAGTGCCTTCCAGTGATCTAAGTTATTGATACGCCAGCAAGTCTTAGGGGAAAATGGGGCGGGAAGAAAAGACTGTGCACCTTGAGCAAGAATCAATTTGTGATAAGAAAACATACCTCGTGTAGTGCGAATCATTTTTGCTTGCACATTAATTCCTGTTACAAAGCAATGTGTTACCAATTGAACATTTAGTCGTTTAGCTTTATCAATCGCACTTTCTTTTACTAACTGATCGGGGGTGCGCTGGCGGGAAAATGCAACAGAAAGCTCAGGTTTATGATAAACATTAGCCTCACACGCACTGATAATCGTAATTGGTCTATTCAAATCCAGGCGACGTATATTTTCAGCAGCAGACCAACCGGCTAAGCCAGCACCCACAATAATAATTTGCTCTGCTGAATTTTTAATAAATGGGCTGCTATCGTCTGAGATTGATGTGTAATCAAGTGCCACATAGGGTTCAAAATCCAGTTTGGTTACACCGCATAAAGGGCACTCCCAGTCATCAGGAATATCCTCAAAACGCGTACCAGCGACTAAACCACTATCTGGATCGCCTAGGGCCTCGTCATAAATCAAACCACATGCTCGGCAGATATATTTTTTCCATTCGATTGCTGTTGTTTGAGTGTTATTCATGCTGGTAACTCCTCTTTAAGCAGTCGTTGCATTTCCCAGCGCAAATGTTTAATCGCTGGGGTGACAATCGCAACAAAATGGGCTTCTCGAATGCGACGTTGTGGAGCGGCCGTTTTTAAATATCCTCTGGCACCTTGATGCAGTAATGCAGATTGTGTCGCCCGTAAGGCTAATGATGCTCCTTCAGCACGTGCGTCCAAAACATCTAAAAATGCTTCTGCTGGGGCAGTAAGTGGCTGTTTAGCCAAACTCATTACCCGTGACAAAAGACTATCGAGTTCGAGTTGTAATTGTTCCGCGGAATCTTCTAAATATTGATTCACATGACCTAAAGGCTGACGAACTTCTAAAATAGAATCGATACTTCCGGCCACTAAACCACTTGCCATCCCTGCCTGAAGTAAAACAAAGGCTTGTTTCACTTTTTGAATGAAAGGTTTTGCTGGCACAGCTATTAATTGATCTGGTGACACAAAATAGCTATCTAGATTAATTCTCCAAGTGCTAGTACCTTCCATTCCCGAGAATTCAGGACACTGACTTAATTTGACCCGTTCATCCAGATCAAGGATGAACATAATTTCATAAGGCTCTTGTTGATCATCGAGAGGTTCTACCATAGCGATTGCGCCACAATACTGACCGTATTGAATATGACTTACCCAAGGTAAAGTGCCAGACACCTCATAACCATCACCCACTTTTTTTGCCTTAAAGACCATTTTTTCAATGCCTGCAAATGCTTTCATGGGATTGGAAAGTGCAGTTCCTCCAAAGCTATTTCCTTCAGCATGATCTTTTAAACGTGCAATCAACGCAGGGTTATTTGACTCTTGCATATATAAGCCACAGACCATATGGCACCACATTAAAAATGCAGTTGAGCCACAGGTTTTTCCAACTTCATGCATCGCTAAAAGCGCCAAATCATAACGACTACCGTACATGTTTAAATGTGCCGCCAAAGCCCCTGTTTGAGCCAATGCCTGCATGACATCTAAAGGGTAATAGCCCTCATCAATGCTTTGAACTTTAGGTAATAGTTTTTCTTGAATGACAGATTTAATTTTCGTTAAGAATTGATCGGCATGGGGAGGTTGTTCGATGTGAATATTTAAACTGGTCATTTGGTTATTCCTTCTCTTATCAGATTTAAAGCAATGTGATCAATCATGGAGTAGATGATTCACTGCTCATTTAAATCATTTAACGGCTCTATGCCATAAGGATTGCAACCATTGTGCCAAGCATTAAAATTATTTTTTGTTATTAAATTTCAATAACTTAATTTATTAAAAATTTTTATAGTTCTTTATTTTGTCAAACATTATTTACAATGTCTGACATTTTGTACAAACGAACAATCTCAATTGGATTGTTCGTTCATTTTACCCAGACGATAACTAAACTGCCGTGGTGTCATTCCTAACAATTGCGCAGCTCGCGTTTTATTTCCACCCGCGCGCTCCAAAGCAGTCATCAATTCATTCATCTCATGTGAATCTGCTTTTGCATAGGGACGAATTGAAAAATTATTTGGCATTTCAGCTGGATATGGCATATGAAATGCAGCCGATGCTAGAGGTGCGAGATGATGTTGTCTGCTCGGAAGGTGAATATTCTCTGCCTTATTTTGAGTTAAGAAAAATTGAATATCTTCTGAACTTACAATCGACTTATCACTAAGTAAAACCAGACGTTCAATAAAATTAGAAAGTTCTCGGATATTCCCAGGCCAAGTATGCTGTTGTAACTGATCCAATGCACTTTGATTTAAATGCAGATTTTTCTGATTGTTCTGATTCGTTTTATTTAAAAAATACATTGCCAGTAAAGGAATATCACTACGGCGTTCAGCTAAAGAAGGCAGTTGAATTGGAATTACATTGAGTCGATAGAATAAATCCTGTCTAAAGTTACCTATATTAACTTCATGCGCCAAATCCCTGTTAGTAGCTGCTACGACTCGAACACTGATTTTAATTTCAGACTTTCCTCCCAGACGCGTTAAAGTGCCTTCTTGTAGCGTTCTCAGCAGTTTGGTTTGCATCGGCATCGGCATTTCCCCAATCTCATCAAGGAAAATTGTCCCACCATTGGCCTGTTCAAAAAAACCAGCTCGCATACCGACTGCGCCAGTAAATGCTCCCTTCTCATGACCAAATAATTCAGATTCAAATAAGTTCTCAGGAATTGCAGCACAGTTAACTTTGATGAACGGTTCTTCTCGGCGTGGACTTGCCAGATGTAGCGCACGTGCGAATAACTCTTTGCCAGTACCAGATTCCCCCAATAAGAGAACGCTCGCATTGGCTTGTGAAACCTGTTCGATCGTGGTGATAGCTTTGAGAACTTGGGGGGATTTTCCAACAATACCATAACGTGTACTGTCCGAATGGAACATTTTTTTTAACCAATCATTTTGTAATGCCAACGCACTGGTTTTGTCTTCAATATGCTGATACATATACAAAATCTGGCTAATCATAGTGGTCAAGATTTTTAAGATCGTTAAATCATCATTCATCATCCGCCTTCTCAACCGAATACGATGACAAGCCAAGACCCCCACAGTTTTAGAATCCACCTGAATAGGCAAAGCATAAAAAGAGACTATTTCCTGAGGCAGATTTTCACGCTTAACACTACGCGCTAAAAAATTATGATCCTCATCGATGTTTTGAACAATAATGGTTTGTCCCATCTCTAAAACACTACCTGTGATCCCCTCACCTAGCGCATAGCGACCACGTTCAACTTCTTGACGCGTTAAACCATAGGCATATTTAATGCTACCAAATTTTTTATTGTCTTCTAATAAGATAATACGACCACGATTTAGTCCCAATAATTCAGACATAAGATGAAGGATTTCTCTAAATACAATTTGGGTATTTAGTTGCTTACTGGCCAAAGATGTCACTTGTTGTAAAAGCAACATTTCCTGGGTACGCCAATAGGCTGTTTCCGTATTGAGCTGGGTCACTTCGTTAACGTTATTGCTCATGTTAAACGTATCCCTTCTAATTCCATATTAATATTTAGGGATTGCTTCAGCAAAACCTGTACCAACTGGAGATTCTTATCAACTAAAATTTTGAAAAAACAACAATTATGCTCATTTAATGAGCACAAAGAAGCATTATACAACTACAGACTAACTGGATTAAGAGATGATTTGAATTCTACTTTGATGGCAACTAAACTGAAATTCTAACTAACTCTAAAGTGTATGTTTAATTGATCTCTATACGTTTTGTATTTAAATATAACTGTGAAACTGCTAAACCAATTTCAAAGAGCAAATACATAGGAACCGCAAGCATAATCATGCTCAGTGCATCGGGTGGTGTAATAAACATCGCTACAAAAAAACAGCCCACAATAACCAAGCGACGTTGTTGCTTCCAGACATGGACTGATACGATTTGATTGATAGAAAGTAAAAAAATTAAAATCGGAATTTCAAAGATCATTCCAAAGATAAAAAATAAACTCAAACAAAATTGAAGATAGCTTTGAATATCCGTCATTGGTAATACACTATCAGGACTAATACTCATAAAAAAATGGAGTGCTGTCGGTAAAACAAAATAATATGCCCCGCTCGCCCCTAGATAAAATAAACCAATCGCACATAAAAATAACGGCAATACCAGTCTTCGTTCAATATGTTTAAGGCCCGGTTTAATAAAGTTCCACAGGCAATACACCAATATTGGCAAGCTGATTAATACACTGACAAATAAAATGAGTTGAAGCGGCGCAACAAATGTTCCTGTAACCGTGGTTGCAATCATCTGACTTTGATTAGGTAATTGTTCAATTAGGGGTTGGGAAATCCACTCATATATAGTTTTGTGAAAAGGTAATAATCCAAGCACCAACAACATTACAAAACCAAGCATTTGAATCAAACATTTTCTTAAAGCACGAATGTGTCCTGTTATTGGTAAAATTGCAGTATCAGGTTCAGCAAGTACATATGATTTTTTCATTTAAGCTACCTCCTGCAAGTGCTGCTTTGAAGCGTTATGCTGCAAATTTTGTTGTGTTTTCGCTGCCCAAATTTCCTGCTGCAATGCATGACTATGTAATTGATGAATTAAGCCAATAGTACATAATTGACTCGAACGGATCTGAAATAGCTGCTGAATGAACAGACTGTGATAAGGAGAAAATGCAATTGGGTCAAGGTAGATATATTGCTTTCGGGACAATTCTATAGGACTACAATATTTTTCGATTTGTGCTTCTAAATCATAAATATTGCTGTCAAAAACATACTTTGTCTTTTTATAAAAAGAACGTGCTTTCACCAAAACAAATGGTAGCTTTTCTGGACCCAGAATTAAAATTGCTAGAATGACAAACACAATGAATTCTGTGATGCTTACATTAAGCATAGCTATCCCTCCTTAAATCAGCACATCATGTTCTCCATTGCACTGACTACTTGCCCTGTGCAACTTGAGTTGTTTTGTGATTCTGCTTTAAGTCATCCTGAGAATTGCCGATCATGGCGGAATCATCATTGATACTGTGCCGAAAATCTTTCATTGCAGTACCTAAATCACGACCAAGAGTTTTAATACGTGAAGTACCAAACACCAAAATCAGTACAATCAGCATGACCAAAATATGCCAAATGGATAATCCCATGAGATTTTCTCCCAAAAATTAACGTCGTGATAGAAAAATCTAAAGGCTCATGCCTGAGCCTTTAGTCGTAACAGAATTAGTAACTCTTATATGGCAAGAATTTGCCTGAGAGGATAACATTGACACGGTCACCATTTGGATTGCTTTCATGCTGGATATCCATACTAAAATCAATCGCACTCATGATCCCGTCACCAAATTCTTCATGAATTAGTTCTTTAATGGTTGAACCGTAAACACTAACCACTTCATACCAACGGTAAATCAGTGGATCGGTTGGAACAGCTGTAGGTAATGACCCTTTGTAAGGGACAATTTGTAGCCATGCCACCGCTTCATCAGACAGATCAAATATTTCGCCCAATTTTCCAGCTTGTGCTTTATCAAAAGCCATTTGGCCTAGACAACCTGATGTCACCCACTCTTTTGATAAGCCAAGTTGCTCTGCAACGTCAGACCACTTTAAACCTTTCATGACTTTGGCTGAGATAATTTGTTCTGTGACCTGATTTCGATTTGTAATCATCATTTTTTCCTAAAATCTTATAAAAAGTGAAATAAAGGCTTAGATAAACTCTTTTATTCATCCATTAAACTGATACTAAATGCGATAGGATTACGCATAGAATTGGCAACTGGTGAGTAGAAATTGGCATGTGTCACAATTTCATCCAATTCTTCACGTGTTGCATCCCCCTCAATTAACACTTTGACTCGAATCGCTTGGAAGCCCATTTCTTCAGGCGCTTTTAATGCACCACCTGCACCCCAAGCGGCAGGATTACCAATATCTGCTTCTAAGAAAATTTCTAGCTTGCTTAATGGGATACGTTTCCATGTCGCTACAGCTGTGATGCCAACAGCTAAGCACCCCCCCAAACCAGAAAGTACAATTTCACCTGGTGCTGGTGCTGTATCTTCACCAAATAAATGTAATGGCTCATCTACCACAACAGGTTGATGGTTTCCTACATAACTTAAGCTTCGATACATGCCTTGCATGATGGTATGTACCTTGTTTCCGCCCATGCTCTGTGGGTTATTACGGCCTTTTTCAGCAAAAGCCATTAAGCCATCACGGTCAATCGGTTTAAGATGAGTTTTTACAGTTTTAGCTTGCTCGATTACATCTGACATAGGTTTCACCTTTTAGGTTGATCAATTGGTTATGTCATGTAGATAGCAAACTGTGTGCCAAGAATTTTTATTCAATAAAAACAATAACATAAATAATTTTTAGTATTTTTTATCAAATGCTTGATTAGACATTGATTACAAAGTTCGACATTTTGTCCGAAGTGTCAAATGCTATATATTCTATGTTGCTTAAAATCTTAGTACTAAAAATGAGTTCATTAGCGAAGCCAATCTAAGAAAATAAAAAATTTCAAAAAATGGTTATTAAACTATAAGTCTGGTGAATTCTATAATTTGTAAAATGTTCTGTTTCAGGGGGCTTGGTTATATAAGATTTGTGAATGCTTTTGATCTAGCTTGTTTTTGATCGAGCAGGTTATTGAGATTGAAGATCACACTAAATCCAAGCATTTCTCAATTGATTTAAGCCAAGTTATAAAACCTCTTGGTTAGATTATAAAATTGGATGCAGGCTTGTTCATCTGATAATTGTATTTTTAAAGAAAATATAAGAATTCATGTGCCAAAACTTATGACTTACAAATATTATATTTAATCATATCTTGTTTATAATAATTTATAAAATTAATGCGAAAACATAGGTGACTTCTACAAACCGAAATATCCAAAATAAAGTGACCAAAACCACATTAAATGATCTAAATTGATCAAAATTTTACCCCCATCAAAAACCATATACTAATAATTAAATCATATACTTATAATTAAGGTGATTTAATGAAATAAATCTCGGTGACCTTGCCAAGGTTGGGGTCGGGAGTTCGAGTCTCCTTTCCCGCTCCAGATTCTAAAAAAGCCCTGATTTTTCGATCAGGGCTTTTTTTATTTTAAATTCTTTTATCCCCTTCAATGAAGTTCAGGCAAAAGTATTTAAGGATTTCTCTCAACAAGATTTCTAAAATTTCTAAATTTTACCAGTTAATTATATGAGCCATGAAGGGCTCTCATCCCAATCAGATGGAAACAGGATTATTGGCCGGCTGCATTTCTACATCTACCTCGATATGCGACAGATCATAGTGATCCATCCAAGGTGAAGCACCATAAAATGCCCCGTTTAATTGAGAATAATTAATCAGCTCTTCACGGAAGTAATTAAAATACACCTGATCCACCTTACCTGGATTCCTCCAGAATTTAGCCAGTGGCCGTTGGTTGGTCAGCTTAGGCAAGTTATAGAGTGCATAGCCCAATACCTTGACAGGAATATGGTGATACAAAGCCTGAATGCCTGTCGTACTATTTACCGTGACAAAACCCAGGCTATTTTTTAAAAGCGTAGGTAAATGGATATCACAAAAATAGTGAATCCGTCCCTCCACATCCTGAGACTTGGCCAACTTACGAATATAAGAAGCATAATTACGATAGCCACGATCCATTGGATGATGTTTAAGTACTAAATGATGATGCGGATCTGCGTGTCGTGCAAAATCCCGAATCACCATTTCAATATACTTTTTCATACATTTCAAATCGGAATGGGTACGAATTTGAAAATCGTTATGTACTTGTAGAGCAAAAACAAAATAGCGTTTTTTATAGCCCTGTATAAATGTATTAAACCGACCATCTTCTACAAAATAGTTTTTAATGCGCCGCACACCTGACCAGATCCAGTAATAAATTTCAGCCCAGATACTCATCTGCCTGTGGTGTTTATAATGGGGGTATTTCCATGAAAAAATCAGCATAAATAAATAATAGATCATTACACTGACTACCATTGAGCGGTAGCTATTATTGACTTCGGAAATTTCCTCAATCTGGCTATGTTTATGTTTTTTGGCTTTTAACTTCAAATGCGATAAAAAGTTGGAAAAGAAATTAACCCCGTCCTGCTCAAAGGTAATGTAGTTTGGCCGGATATACCCTTCTTCAAAAGCAAAAAAGTTAATCTGATGCTTCAATGCCACTTTTTTTGCAATCTGATGGTATTGACGGCAGTCCCCAAAACATACGACAGTATCAATATCCTGGGTTAACAGCAGATCCTCAATCCAGGCTGAAAATTCAGAAGAAGCACCGGTAAAATTAAAATTGTATTCAAAAGAACGTGAAAAAAACTGATCACCACCATTCAAGTTTACTTTAAAGCAATGAATATCATGATCTTTTAGCCATGCAGAAAAACGATTAAAAAAGTTCCCCATCGGGCCCTGTAACAAGAGGACCCGCTCAGAAAGTAATAAACGATTTATATGAACTGACATAAAGCAATTAACCTATTTTTTTTAGTATATTATATAGAGCTAATAATACACGTTTATACCTTTCGTTATAACTTACCGGTTGATCTAACTGTTTTTTTATATAAGCAATTACATCTTCAGGTCTGACCAAGGGGATACCCGACACCTCGGTATGCGCTAAATTATAGGTCGGATATTCTACAAGGGTTACATACAATAAATCCTCCAATGTAAGATGTCTATTGCGTCTTTGTGACAAGTATCTATCCTGTGTCAAGCCCCAGCCTGCATAGAAAGGTAATCCATAACAATAGACCTTTAGCCCCCGAATTAAAGCTTCGAAACCACTTAAGGACGTTATGGTATGTACCTCATCACAAATTTCAAAACACTCTAAAATGGAAGTATCAAGTTCAACCTGATCGGCATAATGCAGCATGTCCGGTTCAGGAATTTTCCCTGTGCGTAGTCCGCTCTGGACATCTGGATGTGGCTTGTAAATAATATAGCTGTCCGGATGGTTTTCCCTGACCTGCTTGAGCAGCCCCAGATTGGTTTTAACCCCCACTCCCCCGAGCTGAATCGACATATCATCTTCCACCTGTCCAACGACCAACAGAACACGTGAATGTGGAGGACGTGTTAATGATTTTTTTGTGCCGACATTGTATTTTGAAATATTTAAATCAATAAGTAATTTTCTTAATCGCTGTGCGCGGTCAATCTGCTCTGTACTTAAATTCACATTTAAAAGCAGCTGTTCTATTCGTGAAGGCTGTGTAGCATCATAGTAAATGCCGACATTGTCAAAAACCAGTGAACAGGGCCGGATCAGCTTCGCTCCTAGGCCAACAGAACGAATAAATCCATCTTCAACAGTAGTGACTTGTTCATAAGCTGATTCTTTTAACAGCTTGGCTCTTTTCCCCCAAGCTAAAATATAATGATGTTTATGCGGTTTAAAATAACGCTGGAATTTCAGCTTGAGCTGAGGAAATGCGAAATAAGCTGCAATAAACTTTTTTTTCCAGGGACTAAACCCATAGGCTATATACGATTGGGCCAGTTGTTGTTGGAACTGTATATTTGGAATAAATAAATCGAGGATTTCCTCTAACTCGCAGCGCTGTCCGGTTACTGGATTAAGATAATGTGCATACTGCAAATACGCACAGGCAAATAAATGCTGCAAGGAGCGATTTGGTCTGCGTCGCCCATTTAAAATATGCAGAGGCGCGCGATGATCCTGGGTAAGTCCCCAGCCTGCATACCATGGCACACCAAAACAATGTACCATCTTGCCACACAGCAAGGCTTCAAAACCAAGCTGTGAGCTGACTACATAGACCTCGCTCATATAGTCCAACAGCTCAATCGGATTATAGGCCTCAGTTAAAACCCGGATATTTTCAGAATCCAAGTCCTGCGGTTGAAAATGAGATTTTGCCTTTCCCGCCATTACATCAGGGTGAGTTTTGACCCAAATAATCGCATGCGGATGATCGTGACAGGCTTGTGCCAACATGGTCTTAAAGGTTGCTGGGGTAGCACCAGCATATTTTATGGATTGATCACCAAAAGTTTGATCAACAACCAAAACATGTCTAGTTGTCTGTTCAAATTTAGCAGGATCGATGCTTTGGAATTTTTGATTATATTTGGTGACTTTATGGTTTAATATTGTCTGAATGACGGATGAAGCTCGCAGGTTTAGTTTTTCAGTTTCAGGTTGAAGAATCAGTTGTTCCAAGTCTGATGTTTGCAAGGCATCAAAATAAATACCTGTTTCATCAATCACTAGGGAAAGAGGTGCATAGCCATCTTTGCCTAAGCCAAGAGAACGGATAAATCCATCTTCCAAGCAGAGTGCTTTTAAGCCATTTTTTTCAGCTAGGTTTTGGGCTTTGAAAAAACTTTTTTTGCGTCCCCAGCCACAGGGAATAAATGCATGTGGGCGAAAGATAGTTTCCCATACATGCAATTTATTTCTATAAAGAAAATTTCTCAAAGAGCATTGATGTTTTTTATCAAAAAAATAATACATAGTTTCCAAAATATTAATAATTTTTTAATCATTAACTAATGATAAAAAAGGTTTTTTATAAAAACATTCTAAATTAGTGGCAGTACTGGCAATAAAACCATTTTCTTCAAAGTAATCAAAATTAATATAATAAGCAGAAATAGAATTTATTGAACTACTAACCTCTATATATCCAAAATTAATTCTTTCTCTTTCAGGCACTTCCAACTGCTTCACTAAACTTTGATTACTATCAAGTACAATTTTACATTTTTCATCAATAATCCATACTCCGTCATAATTAGGATAAGACTTTTCTATCATATTTAAACTAGACTCAATAGTTTCACCTTTTAAAACATCAACAGATTCAGAAGATATTTCACTTTTAGTTAAACTTAAGATAATACAATCTGCCCATCTTTTTTTTATTAACCCTACCAAGTCATGAATATTATTTGAGCCTTTATAAACCAAACAAACCAACACTCTAGGTTGAAATCCAGAAATAGTTTTCTTTAAATTTCCATCAATTTTATTAAGTAATAATTTCTTATAATGTCGCCCTATTTTTTTTTGTTTTTTTAAAATATGAATCATTCGATCATTATAATCTTGGGAGTTAGTAGATATAATAATAGGATGATAAAAACCTTGTTTAATATTAACAAAGTTTGGACTAATAAAATATAAGTTACCACTAGTTGTAAAATTAAAATTTTCTAAATCATCTTTGCCATACAATTCATCCATACGTAAGACTTTATAATTTAGACTAAAGTTTGCTAAAAATGACTCATCGTTTAAAAAATTAAGAAAATTATTTTTAGAATAAAGCTCTACATATTCTATTCTTTTCCTTAATGCCTCTAAACAAAATTTTTTCGATACATAAACTATACTGAATGACATTTTCTTAGCAATTGGAACTTGAAAATAAGCTTCAGCACTTTCTTTCCAAACCCATCCCGAATGTGCATTCCAAAATGACTTCGCACATAAATCGAGATTTTTTGATAAAGGTAAACCAAGATAAGTCGTCAAACTTTCGCTTGCTGCTAAAGCATCATCTTCAATTAACCAATATCCGTCATAGTTAGGGTATTTTATTGACATTAAATATAAACCAAAATCCCCACAAAGCCATCCTAACTTTTCTAGTTCTACATATAATCCTACTTCAGTTAAAGTACTTTTATTAATTGACACCTTGGGGAAAATTCCACAGTCTACGTCTTTTTTTAGCTCATCAACAACTAAGACTACATCTATATTTGCATTTTTATAGTATAAAAAAAGACTTAATGTTTGTATATCAAATTTGGTTGTTCTTAGTCCAATTAAAAATTTTCTCATCAAACTTTTCCTACCGTATAATATTTTAAAGTCTTTTATAAAATAACTATATTATAGAATCTATTTTATAATTAATAATTAATAATTAATAATTAATAAACTAGATTCTATTTAATAAAACTAAACAATAAATAAAAATTTTAATTATCTAAAAAATTCAGTTTATTTTTTACGGCATCAATAAAAAAACCCTTAGGATTTTTAATTAGTTTACGAACTTTTTTATTACTCTCTAAAAATGGGAAAGGCATGCTGAACTTTTGAGGAGATACAGCAGACTTTTTATCTTCTATAACAGTTTTTGATTCAAATATAATTTTTGCCGAAATAAAAGATTTCTCTGAATAAGGAAAAACCTTATGATTACCAATATTTATTGAAGTATTATCAATACTAAACTTTTGAACTTGAATATTTTTATAACCATGTGATAATCTATCACCAAAATCTCTAATTTTATCTTCAGCCTGGAAGGTACTATACTTTTTTTCTAATAACCAAGTTATAAACTTAAATACAATCATTTCGTCTAAATTTTGTTTATATTCAGAATCTAAAATAAATTGAATTGCTTGCTCTAAATTAACCGCCTTTGTCGCAAGCCGTCCATTTAAACTATAAAAGGCGTTACCTATACAATAAGGTTTTTTACCATGTAATATTGAAAGCAAGCCAACACCTGAATTATAAAGTACAATATAGTCAAAAACATCTAAAATAGCATGAATGTTGGTATTATTAAGTATAATAATATTTGTATAATTCTCAAAGCTATTAATATTTGGCATTAATGGATGTGGTTTAATATAAAACATAATTTCAGAATATTTCAAAGCTAATGTTTTTATATCTGAAGTAAAATCATCATAATTTTGATAATTTTCATTAAAATAAGTTACAGCCATATCGTCTGGCAACTGAAAAGGAATAAAAATATTTTTAGTATTTTTATTTATAATTGAATGAAGATTTTGAATAGAATCCTCATAATCCTGCATATTTTCTAAAGTATTTTTCCCGGTTCTAATCTTAGAAATGTACCTTGAAATACTTTCTTTTTCTTTAACATTTAAATTCTTATTTAAAATATTCTTAGTAATATTATCTTCATCATAAAAATCAGAATCGTTATAGGATACTTCATTTGCATAATAAATAGTGTGTGGTAAAGCACCTCGCTCAATAATTTTAACAGGAATACTATTTTCCTTTGCTAACTCAATTAAAGCATAATAATCTTTATGACTTTTCATATATGGATTAAAAATACAAACTAGGTCAATCTCTCGGCGTAGTATTTTTTTATATGCTTGATTAATTTCTGCTTGATTTGAACTTGAGGCAACTTCTAATGCATAACCTTGGGCTCTAAATGGTAAAAAATATCCCCATTGGTCTATATCATTCATCAGACATAAGGCTTTTTTATTGCGAACTAGATAGTCAATTTCTAGAATTTTTTCTTCATTTTTTAAATAAATACCTAAAATTTTATTAAAACGCTCCCGTTTCCAATCATTGTTATTGGTCCAATACCCTTTTTCACTTGGTTTAGGATGCCACATATGGTAGGTTTTATAACCTAAATATGCGGAGGTAAAAGTTAACGCTTCTAAATATTTTCGAAAGCCTTCATAAGTTGAGGCTTTCCAAAAACTTTCTTTGAGTGGTCCATAAAAGTCTTTATTCAAGTTTTTAGGTTTTGGTAAATCACTTGTTAAATAACCTAAACGAATTAAATATTCAAAATCTTCAGAGCCATGACCGCGGAATATATCACAATATCCACCACTTAAGTCATATAAGTTTTTATGCATAAATAAGATATTGCTATATGGTGCAATAAATTCAATTTCTTTTTTAAACTCAGCTTGAAGAGAATAATAGTCTAGACTTCTAATATATTTTCCTTTATCTAATGGCTCTAATTCTTCAAAATCTTTTGAAATATTTTCAGCTAAATGAATAACGGGAAAAGTAATATAACGTCTAGGATTTACATTAAACTCCAGTAAAGTTGCATCTTTTGCTAAAGTTTGGAAAATATCCCTACTAAATACGCAATCAATATCAGAAAATAAAATCAAATCTGTTGTCACGTATTTAAAGGCCAAGTTTTTGGCTTTTGATGCGGAAAATGTACTGGTATCATTGATTTTTACATAAGTTGCATTTGATTTTTTACATTCATCTTCAATAAATAATGAATATTTTTCTTCTGAACCAAAGTCTAAAATTAAAATTTTTGGACATGGTTCATAAAAATTTAAGCAAAACTTAATACGTTCTAAAATCCAAGGAGTGAAGTCTGAAACTCGAATGGTGAGAACATAGGTAATATCTTTCTCTGAAAATTTTTTAAACATATTTTGAAACCTTAGCTATTTAGTTTTTTTTAAGTATGTGAACAATATTGTATAACCCGAATCCTGCTTAAGTCGATGTTTCATAAGCTTGAATGGCTGGCCTATTTTTATGGTAAAGTTGATAAGCACATAAAGAAGCATAAATTCCTGTGAAATAGCCTCGAGTACTTCTCGCTTTACTCCTCACTAAATTGTATTCCTTCCAGTAGTTTGAAAAGCCATTAATCAGTCAGAATACATATGTAAAATAATCATCTTATCTAAAAGTATAGGTCAGGTGGTTATTCCCTAATGGGGTTTCAGCCATCTTTTTTTCAAGTCAATTTTTTATCCGCGATTCAGGTTAATTACAAATCTAAAGCGACTTTGGCAGCCACTGCAATCTGATAGATCACCTGGGTGATCCCACGCGTCATCTCGATACCTTTGGTCTGGGCTTTCGGCAGCACTAGAATCTCGTCGCCCTGCTGGATTTTTGCAGTTTTACTGACCAGCTCTGCTCTACCATTCTGCCGGATCACAATCACTTTGGATTTATTCGATTTCTGGCTAAAACCGCCCACCTGCTCGATATAATCCCTGGCATTCAGTCCGTTACTGTATTCAATCCCGTTCGGGAAAGCAACTTCGCCATGTACCATGATGACCGAGGTTTTTTCCGGAATATAGAGGATATCGCCCTGTTCCAGGATCACATTCTGAAAAGAATCCGGATTGAGAACCACCTGTCCTTTAGGCTGCACCTGACGTGCTTTGACGATGAACTGCTTGACCAGTTCTGCATCACGCAAGCGTAAGGTGGCTTCTTCCTGGGTACTGGAGCGGGCATTGAAGGTGGTTTCCTCCAGCTTGTCCAGGGCAACATTCAGCATCTCTTTTTGTCGTGTGGCCACAGAGGCACGGTAAAGCTGTAAGGACTCGACTTCAGCCAAAGCATTAGGCTGCAGTTGTACCAGCACATCTCCGAGTCTGGCACCATAGGGCAATACAATGGCATGGGCACCATTATGTGCACCGTCAATCCGTACCTGAATAGTGCCTGCATAGCGGTCAGCTGTTACCGTAACCACATCACCATCTTCAACCGTGATATTCGGTGCCTGACTCAGCGAATAATATTCACTGCGGTATTCTGTACCCTGCCGACGCTGAATGCTGACATTGGTCGCGCCCGGTTTGAGTTTGGCAAAAGTCAGGGCCTGAGCCAGTGTGATGGCTGGAGAATTAAACTCAAAATCATTCTGGTTATAGACTTCACCCGAAACATTGAAGGTATGGGTCCGCTGTCCTACCACAATCACATCACCATCGCGAAAGGAAAAAGGCTGAATCTGGCCTTGTAACAGGAAATCATACAAGTCGACCTGCTGCACGGTCCGGCCATTGCGCAGCACCTTGATATTGATATAACTGCCACGTTCCGGATCTACTCCGCCAGCACGGTCCAGGTAAGCAATCACGCTATCATTGGACACACCACCATAATTCCCGGGCTGATTGACAAAGCCGGTAACCATGACTTTGACTGGCTGGGCTTGTTCCAGCGCTGCATATACGCCTACATTCGAGACATAAATACGCCGTACCTGTGCTTCAACTACCGATTGCAGATTACCGTTTCGAACACCGGCAACCCTGACCGGGCCTACATTGGGAATAAAAATATTGCCTTGGGGATCGACGGTTTGTGTGCCATTAAACTGATAGGCGCCCCATAGACGTAAATTGATATTGTCGCCTGGATTAATCTGATAACTGCTATTAAACGTCGAGCCTGCCGTAGAGGCAAAAGCCCCCTTAAAGAGCTGCGAACCAAACATCCGGTTTACTGTCGGGTATTTCATCGAGCTACCGGGAGAAAGCTCAACGATCGATTGACTATTCAGCAGCGTATTATTATTGGTACTGGCTGGCGCCAGATTTAGACTATTCAAATCCTGAGAGATTTCAGTAGGCAGCAGGCTGGAATCCAATGCATAGGTTTGTGCCGCACATGCCAATGATAAAACTGATAATAAAGCAATTTTTTTCATAATTTATTCCCTGTGCTCACGGATAATGGAATGGATCAGCAAGCCAATACCAAAAATGATATTCAATAACAGAAATGAGGTCAGGCTGATATACACTTTGCGTGGATATAAAGCTTCCTGCGCCAAACGCGGGGTGGAAATCACGATCAGCTTCTTCAGTTTACGTGAGGCTTCCAAACGCGCTTTTTCCAAAGAAACCAGGGAAATTTTATAAAGATCCGCTGCAAATTCGACTTGTGCTTTGAGTGCCTCAAAATCGGCAACATTTTTATTCAGCTTTAAATTATTCGGTGAAGTCAGTTTGGCATTTTCGGTATTGATCTGCTGTTGCAAGGCGGCAATCTGGCTACGCAAAGCGATCACCTGGGCGGCTTCCGGGGTCAGATAGCTCAGCAAGGTGCGCTCTTCGGTTTTCAGTTGCGCCAGGCTACTTTGCAGACCTGCAATCAGTGTCGCTACCGCTTTGGCCTGTAATTCAGGATCGAAAATTTCATTCTCATTTTGATATTGAAGGACGGCCTGACGTGCCTGATCTAGCTGTGTAGCGGCATCGCTATACTGTTGCTGGGCAAAGACCTGCTGTTCTTCCGCGATGGCTTGCGAGATTTCATTAATGAAAGCATCACTCTGCTTTAGTAGTGCCTGATTCAGTTTCAGTGAAAATTCTGGTGAAAAACCCTGATCATGCACATGCAGCATCATGGTTTTTTCATCCAGTTCAACCTTGATCATCTTATTAAAGTATTTCACCAGATCTTCAATCGGTGCATCCTTGGGCAAGGCAAAGATCGGGTCATGGACGGATGAAAATTCTTCACGCAAATTCAGGGTCTGATCCAGCTTCTCAATCATGTCGCGCGAAGTAATGTACTCTTTGAGAATCTGTGAATCTTCACGGCTGGTATTGGGCATTCCCAGCAAAGCACCGATTCCTGAGGCATCTGCCACCGGGGTATCGGCGACCTGCTTTACCAGGACGATGGAAGAAGACTGGTAACGGTCTTTGGCAAAGGCGAACAGATAAATGACTATGATCACCACCGGGATCAGGACACAGCAGGTATAGGCGACCCAGAGTCGCTTATTTATTTTAGCTTGCATACGCTTTATAGACCTCTACTGCATCTTGCACATTATCAAAATATTCCGCCTGGCCATCTCGCACCAGAAAGGCAACATCACAATTACGGGTTAAATCTTTCAAGTCATGAGAGACCATAATAATATTTGAATTTTTTTTGAGTTCATCCAGCAAAGCCTGACTTTTCTTGCGAAAAGAAGCATCCCCCACTGCACCGGCTTCATCCAGCAGATAATAATCAAAATTAAACGCCATGCTTAAACCGAAACCGATCCGGCCGCGCATGCCGCTCGAATAGCTTTTCATCGGCATATCGAAGTATTTACCAATTTCGGCAAACTCTTCAACGAACTTGACTACATGTTCAACTTCATCATGATGACTCACATAAAGTCTGGCCACAAAGCGTACATTTTGCCGGGCAGTCAGGCTGCCCTGAAATCCCCCGGACAATGCCACCGGCCAGGAAATGGTTTTATTGGTGATTACCTTGCCCGAATCTGCGTAGTCAATTCCGCCAATCACACGCAGCAAGGTACTCTTACCTGCACCGTTTTTCCCCAACAAGGCCACGCTTTTATTTTCCGGTAAAACTGCATTTAAATCTTTAAACACATAATGCCGTCCTTTGGGTGTGGCGTATGATTTTGTTAGATTTTTTAATTCAATCATTTTGATTTCACCATATGGCGTTCAAAGCGTTTATATAATAATAATCCGATGAATAAGGAGACAATGATCCATATGACAAAGTAACTCAAACTGATTCCGGGCACTAAACTATAAGTCGGCGCAACCGCATGGCGCATTAATTCGAAGATATGAATCAACGGGTTATAGAGTAAATATTCACGATATTCGACTGGAACAATATGGATGGAATATAAAATCCCGGACAGGAAATAAAGAATTAAAAAGAACACCGAAAGAAACTTGTTCAGTTCCCTGGAAAAATCACCAATCACGATAAAAATCAGGCTACATGCCGTCATGAATAGAAATAACAGCACCCAGTAGCCTAAAAGCTCAGGAATATGTTCAAAACTGATACTGTAACCAAACCACACAAACGCCGTGGTAAATGCAACATAAGCAGTAAATTTAAGCAGAAATTCAAGAACATTCCGTGCCAGTAAGGCATCGATCGGTTTGACCGGACGGTAGCTGAATAATCCCCGGTTGGATTCGGTGGCACTGATCGCCAGGGTAACCCCTGTCCTGAACATAAAGAATGGAATAATGCCGTTAATCAAAAAAACCGGATAATCCATACCCGGCAAGGTCCTCTGCATGAGCGTACCAAACAGCACCACCATAATCCCGATGGTCAGCAGAGGCTCAAGAAAGACCCATAAATATCCCAAACGGTATTGACCAAAGCGGGTTTGTAACTCCCGAAGCAATAATGCACGTATAGATGCATACATCACTTGTAAACCACCTCGAGCTTTAAGCCGCGGGAGTTTTTTTAAGGGCATCTGTGACTGTGATTCCATTATTATTACTTGTAAATTTTTTATGTAAAATTTTCACTATCATACAGCGATCAATAGGCAGAAGAAAGTTAAACTCCTGAAAATATCTCTCACCATACTTAAGTTGTAGAAGGCCAGATTGAATAACAGATCGGCTTTATTTCCAGAGCAATCAGGAGTACTTAGTACCATTCCATATGCCTGCTCTAACTGAAACCCGACCCTACTTATTTACTGGTGAGAACGGCAGAATCAGTGGCACGCTTATTACCCACTTTCTTCCAGGGATTATTGCGCTGGAATTTCTTTTCCATAAAGTCCAGACCTGACCAATATAAAGGCACTAGATTTGACTTCAGAAAGGGCAAGGAAAGTGGATCACCCCCCAACCAGGGCACAAATGGATTTCGACGTGCATAGGCCCATAGCTCAATCCTGACTGAAGGTTTGAGACTCTTTGCTCTGGCATGAAAACCATAGGTATCCGCAATCACCAGGGTATTGGCTTTTACAGCAAAAGCTTGCGGTTTTGCATAGCCTAATTCCAGTATTTCACTTTCAGAAACTCGAAAAGAGCCTCGGCGGGTCATCACATCAGTTTTTGCTGTAATTGCTTCAGATTTCTGCTGTTCCCAGTTTAATCGTGCAGGATTTAACAGATGCGAGCCGGGTACATACACAAACGGACCTTCATCTTCAGCGACATCTTCTAGAAATAGCCAGGCTTTTGCACTAGGGTGAAAAGTATCACTGTGTAAATTCGTTTGCGGGTCCGCTTTGGCTTTTCTGACATGCGAAAAGATGACTTGCAGATAAGAGATGGGTTGAACTTTAAAGCTAGCCACATAGTTCAGCAGGTTTCTCCATTTCGCTGAATGCAGGAATTGTCGGGTTACCGGCATGTGCTTCAAGGTTTTGCCATCCAATGCCATACGGCGTGTTACCGTATCCCCCTGTAAGGTTTCCCGTGTTTCCAGAGGCGTGGTCAATAATTCCTGTTTTAATTGCGAAAACTCTTTTGCAGCTAAAAAGTTTTCTCTGAATATAAACCCGTTTTTTTGAAAATTTTCAACGTCTGCGGGATGAATGAACTTCGCTAACTTTGATCTGCGTTGAGCTGCCATTTGTGCAGCAAACTGCACTCGAAAACGGTGTAAGCCGAGTTGGTTTAATCTGGAGTTTCCCAAGACAGAATTGGCTTCAAAGGATTTGGACTGCGTGAACAAAGCCATACTATCTAAGATAAATTTGCTTGGGGAGTGAATAAACATCTTGTGTAATTCCTGAGCCACAGCTATTTTTTTTTGTTTTTTCTGGTCCAGTTTTTTAATATTTTCAAAAATATTTTTTTTAAATAAATTCAATGGAAGTAGCCTTATTCTATACTTGATTCATATTTGGAAAAATTATAACTAAAAACAAAGTTGTCCGTTAATACTTCTCTTCTCTCATTTACACCCGAACCCTTAAGCCTCTAATAAAATTGTCTTTATCTTTTTAAGCTGGAAGTCTGAGGTTGCAGTCTACTTTGCCTGCTTCAGCTGTAAGGCCCTGATCTTTTTTATGAGGGTTATTTTTATATTCGAACTCTTTCATCCACATTTTTCAAACATTAAAAAATTTTCAAGGAAGCCCCTTCTTGCGGAAACAAGAAGAGGCTTTAAATGCTATTTAAAATAGTAATGCACGATTATTTCCTGATTAATCAAACAATCCTATTCTTGCTTGGGCATCAAATAAACTCAGGCTAGCACAGCAAAATTTATTTGACCTCATTAAAAGGTGCTTCGCTTATAATCACGGTATTTTGGCGTCCAGAAATTACGCTCAATTGCCTGCTGTAAGCTTTCCACACTGACTTTCGGTGCTACCCCGTCTTCAATCGCAGCAAGCGCTACTTTTAATGCAATCTGCTTTGAAATAGTCTGCAAACTATCCAGACTTGGCAGTAAATCTGCCTGAGGATCTTGCAGTTTTGGTGAACAATCAGCCAAAGCATTACTGGAAGCTATCAACATATTATCTGTCACACGCTTGGCACCCGAAGCAATCACTCCCAAACCTATACCCGGAAAAATATAAGAATTATTACACTGGGAAATATGATGGATCTGACCCTGATAATTCACGGGAGCAAATGGGCTGCCCGTCGCAATCAGTGCCCTGCCCTGGGTCCATTGCAAAATATCTGCCGGCACGGCTTCTACCTGGGAGGTCGGATTCGACAGGGGGAAAATAATTGGTTGCATACTGTTTTCAGCCATGGCTTCAATCACTTCCTGAGTGAATAAACCGGGCTGTCCTGACACCCCAATCAGTACCGTCGGTTTGGCGCGCTTGACTACTTCCAGCAGAGAAATCATGCGTTCGGCATCTGCCCAGTTTTCTACATTTTCAAGCGGCTGTGCCAGTTTACGCTGGAAGTTCAGTAAATTCGGCTGATTTTCAGTGATCAGACCAAAGCGGTCGACCATAAATATGCGTGCACGCGCTTCAGCATCACTCAAGCCTTCAGCCACCATTTGCTTAATGATCTGTTCTGCAATCCCGCAACCGGCCGAACCTGCTCCTAGGAATGCAACGACCTGATCTTTAAGCTGCTTGCCTGCTGCACGCGAAGCAGCAATCAGACTACCGACAGACACCGCAGCGGTGCCTTGGATATCATCATTAAAACAGCAGATCCGATCACGGTATTTTTCCAGCAAAGGCATGGCATTTTTCTGGGCAAAGTCTTCAAACTGGATCAAGGCATCAGGCCAACGCTGTTGAATCGCCTGAATCACGGTCTCGACAAAAGCATAATATTCATCGCCGCTGCTCCGCGGTTGGCGCCAGCCCATATAAATCGGGTCACTCAACAGTAGCTGATTATTGGTGCCGACATCGAGGGTAATAGGCAAGGTATAAGCCGGACTGATCCCGCCACATGCGGTGTAGAGCGCCAGTTTGCCAATGGGAATCCCCATGCCGCCAATGCCCTGATCTCCAAGACCCAGAATGCGCTCACCGTCCGTAATAACAATAACTTTCACATTTCTTTTACTAATATTGTGAATAATCTGGTCGATCTGGTCACGGTCCGGATAGGAAATAAAAATTCCGCGGTGACGGCGATAAATATCAGAAAAGTGCTGACATGCCTCACCTACTGTTGGAGTATAAATAATCGGCATCATCTCGCTAAGATGATGTTCAATCAGATGGTAAAACAGGGTCTCATTGGTATCCTGGATATTTCGCAGATAAATATGCTTGTTAATATCACTGTTAAACGCACTATATTGCTGATAAGAACGCTGACTTTGTTCCTCAATCGTTTCGGTAACATGAGGAATCAAGCCATGTAAATTAAAACTTCTGCGCTCTTCTTCAGAAAATGCAGAGCCTTTATTGAGTAAAGGGAGTTCTAACAGAGTATTTCCAGCATAAGGAATATATAAGGGGCGCTTACTGTTCAAATTTTCTCTGGGCATTCTTTAACTCATCTAATCAATTTTCGGCAATCCTGCCAAAATAATCACATCACTTTGCTTATTTTATATAGCTTAGCCTGATTCTGAGCGGTTAGGTCATTTAGTAAATTGATAATACTTTTAGCAGGATTTTATAATCTGATAACACTCATTTTCCCGCATAGGTTCGGGGCTGATTTTAAAATGAACCGGTATCGATATTATTAATTCAAGTGAGCAGCAAGTTCCGTTTGACAAAAAACTGCAGCTCATCAAGGATAAAGTATAATTTCAAGAAAACGATGAGTATAACAATGAGTGAACTACAGCCCCTTTATCAGCCCGATATCCTAGGGACAGGTTATGAGCAAGCGACCTTGAACTTTCCCGACGATTATGAGGGCAAGGTAGTCGCCACGCTGATCCGTAAAAAAGCGGCACAACCTACATCCAAAGCAGTTTTATATATTCACGGATTTATTGACTATTTTTTTCAGACTGAAATGGCAGAGCGTTTTAATCAGCAAGGCTTTGATTTTTATGCGCTGGATTTGAGAAAATATGGCCGTTCGATTCTGCCGCATCAAAAATATTATAACGTGCATGATCTGTCTGAATATGATGCAGAAATTACCCAGGCGCTCGACATTATAGCAGCAGAGGGCCACGACGCTGCCCTGCTCTGTGGTCATTCTACCGGTGGTCTGATTACGACCTTATATGCAGCGCATCATCCGCAGCACCCTTTAATCAAAGCGCTTTGGGTCAATAGTCCATTTTATGACTTCAACATGAATCCGATCAAACGCGCGCTGGGTCTCCCCCAGCTGAGCAGGCTGGCTAAAATCTTCCCGAATCTTAAATTTCCAAGTGAGTTAAACAAGTGGTATACCGCCAGTCTGCACAAGGACTTAAAAGGAGAATGGGACTTCAATCTGGACTGGAAAAAGACCCGCTACCCTAGAGTAAGGATCAGTTTTGTTCGTGCCGTTCATGAGGCACAAAAGGAAATTCATCGCGGTGTTCAGATTGATATTCCGGTACTGGTCATGCATTCGCACCAAACGCTCAATCCTAAAAAATGGGGCAAAGCGGCACAGAGCAGTGATGTGATTTTAGGCATTAAAGACATTCAGAAATATGCCAAAAAAATCAAAGGTGATGTCACGGTTCTGAGTATTCAGAACGGTTTACATGATCTGGTACTTTCAGAGAAATCAGTACGTGAGCAGGTTTATCAGCAGCTGTTTCAGTGGCTGCATGACCAAGGCCTTTAAACACTTTAAATAAAGCAGCGAGGAGAAATGAAAACTTCATTCGTTTCTCCATTTTGGCTGTCTGGTAAAACCCGTACTATGGTGTGAATGTAAGCAGACACATTGAAAATATGCCAATCTTTCGACATTTTTAAACTTCCATAACTCATTGTTTTTAAATTTAAGAATTGAGAATTTATAGCTTTTATTTCTCTAACGCTTGTCTCCAAATATTGTCTTTTGTAGCAAGCCTGTAAACAAACAACCGTCCGTCTTGTTCCCTCTTTATAGTAGAGCTGAATGCAGAAGCGCCTATATTTTTTGATCAGCAAAATGCGCTCAGCCTGCACCACTAACAATCATATAAAGGAATAGATTATGCGTTATGCAGATCCCAATACTGACGGTTCAAAAATTCAATTTAAAGCACAATATGATAATTTCATTGGCGGCGAATGGGTCGCTCCGGTCAAAGGCGAATACTTTGACAACATCTCTCCGGTAGATGGCAAAGTCTTTACCAAAGTGCCGCGTTCCTCTGTAGAAGACATTGAGTTGGCGCTTGATGCAGCGCATAAAGCCAAAGAGCAATGGAACCGGTCATCGCCGACCACCCGCTCCAATATCCTGCTGAAAATTGCAGATCGTCTGGAACAAAATCTGGAACTGCTGGCCGTGGCTGAAACCTGGGACAATGGCAAACCGGTCCGTGAAACGCTGGCTGCCGATATTCCACTGGCCATTGACCATTTCCGTTATTTTGCCGGCTGTATCCGTGCGCAGGAAGGCGGCATTTCCGAAATCGACGAAGATACCATTGCTTATCATTTCCATGAGCCGTTGGGCGTCGTGGGTCAGATTATCCCGTGGAACTTCCCGATTCTGATGGCTGCCTGGAAACTGGCACCTGCCCTGGCTGCGGGTAACTGTATTGTGCTGAAACCTGCGGAACAGACTCCGGTCAGTATTCTGGTTCTGGCTGAACTGATTCAGGACATTTTGCCACCGGGCGTGTTGAATATCGTCAATGGCTACGGGGTTGAGGTGGGCCGTCCGCTTGCGACCAACCCTCGTATTGCCAAGATTGCCTTTACCGGCTCGACCGCAGTGGGTCAGCTGATCATGCAATATGCCACCGAAAACATTATTCCGGTGACCCTCGAGCTTGGTGGTAAGTCACCGAATCTGTTCTTTGCCGACATCATGGATCAGGAAGATGACTATCTGGATAAAGCGCTGGAAGGCTTTGCCATGTTCGCCCTGAATCAGGGTGAAATCTGTACCTGCCCTTCCCGTGCCCTGGTGCAGGAAAGCATTGCCGATGAATTTCTGGCGCGTGCAGTAGAACGGGTGCAACGCATTAAAACCGGTCATCCACTAGATACTGACACCATGATTGGCGCGCAAGCCTCACAAGAACAGCAGGACAAGATTCTGGGCTGTATTGCCACTGGCCGTGAAGAAGGCGCACAAATCCTCACCGGTGGTGAAGCACGTCAGGAAGTGGGTCAAGGTTTCTATATTGAACCGACCATCTTTAAAGGCACCAATGACATGAAGACCTTCCAGGAAGAAATCTTCGGGCCTGTCCTGGCTGTGACCACCTTTAAAGACTTTGATGATGCGATCAAGATCGCCAATGATACGATTTACGGACTCGGTGCCGGGGTCTGGTCGCGTTCTGCGCATACCTCTTACCGTGCCGGTCGTGCCATTCAGGCCGGTCGGGTCTGGACCAACTGTTATCACATCTACCCTGCGCATGCGGCTTTCGGCGGTTATAAAAAATCCGGGATTGGACGTGAGAATCATAAAATGATGCTGGATCACTATCAGCAAACCAAAAACCTGTTGGTGAGCTATTCGACCAAGCCTGCCGGTTTCTTCTAAGAAATAAAGTCAATCGAAAGCGGGCTTCGGTTCGCTTTTGATCCCCTGATATTCATTTTTTAATATCAGGTAAAAATTTTCTGCTATTTCCCTGCCTGCTCCTGTCAGTCCAGCTTCAAAATTCTATTGGCTGAACCAGTGAGGATAAAACCTAGGTAAAACATCTGCCGAATGTCTGCACTTATATTAACTTCACCTAAGTTTCTCATTTTTTATGCTTTTTGTTTGTTCAAAAATTCCGCATAAAGTTCAGGCTTTCATTTAAAGTTGGCTTTTCATGTTTATTAAGACTGTGTATAACAATGGACCACTAGAGGGAAAACAATAAGCATAGGCAAAATTGCGCAAAAAGCGTTAGACTATGTACCCAATAATGTCATGATTCGGTCTGATCAAGATCAAAAAAGAAGGTGAAGGTTGATGCCGCTCAATACTGTTGAAGAGCTTGTAGCAGATATCCGTGCAGGAAAAATGGTCATCCTGATGGATGATGAAGATCGTGAAAATGAAGGTGACCTGGTCATTGCTGCCACGCACGTACGTCCTGAAGACATCAACTTCATGATCACCCATGCACGCGGTCTGGTCTGCCTGACTTTAAGTAAAGAGCGCTGCCAGCAGTTAAATCTGCCGTTGATGGTAGATGCAAACGGTGCGCAGCATGGAACCAATTTCACCCTGTCGATTGAAGCAGCCAAAGGTATTTCTACCGGTATTTCTCCGGCTGAACGTGCGCACACGATTCAAACTGCAGTGGCTGCCCATGCCAAACCGGCAGACATTGTACAGCCAGGACACATCTTCCCGTTGATGGCGCAACCAGGCGGTGTCTTGCACCGTGCCGGGCACACCGAGGCAGGTTGTGACCTTTCCCGTTTAGCAGGACTGGAACCAGCATCAGTTATTTGTGAAATCATTAATGAAGATGGCACGATGGCGCGCCGTCCGGATCTGGAAGTCTTTGCTGAAAAGCATGGCCTGAAAATCGGCACGATTGCCGATCTGATTCATTACCGCATGACCAATGAACAAACGGTGGAGCGTATTGATCAGCAAAGTATTGATACTGAATACGGCAGCTTTGACCTGTACCGCTATCGTGAACTGGGTAATCCGGATATCCATCTGGCCTTGGTCAAAGGTGAGCCTAAAGAGGGCGTGACCACAGTGCGTGTACATGGTTTTAACCCGACCCGCGACTTGCTCAAACTGAAAAAACAGGATGGCGAGCCAGCCTGGAACCTGGATCGTGCCCTGAAAGAAATTTCCAATAGTGATCGTGGTGTCTTGGTCTGGATTGGCCAACGTCATTTACAGGATTTGGGCCCGGCATTAGATACCCTGAAAACACCAAAAAATGTAAAATCAAATTCTGCACTGTCTCAGCAGTATCAGACCATTGGTGTGGGTGCACAAATTTTGCGTGATCTAGGCGTTGAAAAAATGAAGCTGCTAAGCTCTCCATTACGTTTCAATGCCCTGTCAGGCTTTAACTTAGAAGTGGTGGAATACATCACCGCACAACAAACATCTTAAGAAATCATCGAGGTTGTTATGGCAGTTCGCCGTATTGAAGGTATGTTACATCTCGCGAACGAAGACCGTTATGCGATTTTAGTTGGTCGTTTTAACAGCTTTGTGGTTGAACATCTGTTAGAAGGTGCTATTGATACATTGAAACGTCATGGTGTATCAGAGGATAATATCACTGTTGTTCATGCACCTGGTGCCTGGGAACTTCCTGTGGTTGCGAAAAAACTGGCAGCTTCAGATCGTTTCGATGCCATCATTGCGCTTGGCGCCGTGATTCGTGGCAGCACGCCTCACTTCGATTTCGTTGCAGGCGAATGTGCCAAAGGTTTGGGCGTTGTGGGCCTGGACACTGGCTTGCCTGTCATTAACGGTGTACTCACTACGGATAGTATTGAACAAGCGATTGAACGCTCTGGAACAAAAGCAGGCAATAAAGGTAGCGAAGCTGCCCTGACTGCGATTGAAATGGTTAACTTGTTAAAGGCTATTTAACGCTATGTCGCAAACACTTCAAGCAACTTATGCAGCAAAACGTAAAGCACGTCGCTTTGCTGTACAAGGAATTTATGAATGGCAGATGAGCCACAATCCGGTGCATGAGATTGAAGCACGTACGCGTGTGGAAAATGCCATGCACAAAGTGGATCTGAGCTATTATCATGAATTGTTGACTCAAGTGGTTGCCAATCATGAAGAGCTGGATGCGCTCTTGGTTCCGGTACTTGATCGCGAACTTTCAGCACTGGATGGTGTCGAGCTTGCAACCCTTCGTCTAGGCGCTTATGAACTCAAAGAACATCTTGAGATTCCATATCGCGTGGTTCTGGATGAAGCAATCGAACTGGCTAAACATTTTGGCGGTGCTGACAGCCATAAATACATCAACGGTGTATTGGATCGTTTAGCGACAACCTTGCGTGCAGCAGAAAAACAGCAGTCTAACTAATAGCGTAGATATGTTGGATGGCTGAATTTTCGATTATCGACACCTATTTCAATCGCAAGAATGCCAATTCTGTCGATTTAGGCGTCGGTGACGATTCAGCCTTGCTCACCCCCCCGCCTCAGCAACAACTGGTCATCTGTGCCGACACTCTGGTTGCTGGACGCCATTTTCCAATAGACACCAATCCGCATGCGATTGGCTGGAAAACCGTGGCTGTCAATTTATCTGATATTGCCGCGATGGGCGCAACTCCACAAAGTATTTTACTCGCATTGAGCCTACCCCAGATTGATCATGACTGGCTAAAAGCTTTTAGTCAGGGCCTATATGATTGCTGCGATCAATTTGGGGTGAGTTTAATCGGTGGTGATACCACTCAAAGTCCTCATTTAACCCTGTCTGTCACTGCATTAGGCTGGGTTGATATTGGCCAGGCTGTGCCACGCTCAGGGGCCAAACCGGGTGATCTGGTCTGTGTCAGCGGCACCGTTGGAGATGCGGCTTTTGCACTACAGCATCTTGGCCATCCGCTACAGCAACGTCTGGACTATCCAACGCCACGCTGTCAGCTTGGTGCTGCTCTAAAGGGACTGGCCCATAGCATGATTGATGTCTCGGATGGTTTGGCTCAAGATCTTGGACATATTCTCAAAGCTTCTCAAGTCGGTGCCAGGCTGCAACTTGAAAACCTGCCAATCAGTCCTGCCTTGCAGGCATTAGACGATGCACAAAAATGGCAGTATGCACTGGCAGGTGGTGACGATTATGAATTATGTTTTACAATAAGCCCGCAAAATTACGAAAAATTATTGCAAAAACAACTTGATGTTTCGATTAGTATGATCGGCACAATTCAGCAGCAAGACGGCTTAACTTTTGAAAAAGATGGCACAGACCATTTATTTCAATTTAATGGGTATCAACATTTTGCATAAACCTGCGATCAATTTTAAAGCCATGTCATGGACCGACCGACTGATTGTATTTAGTGGGGTAGGATTTGGTTCTGGCCTCATTCCCAAAGCACCGGGTACTTTCGGTTCGGCCTTTGCACTTTTATTTACCCCTATCTGGCTGCATCTTGGTTTTCTAAACAGTGTTTTTGCCATTGCTATCATGTCCCTGATTGGCATATATATCTGCGGACATACTGCCAAGGTCATGGGAGTTCATGATGATGGCCGCATCGTCTGGGATGAATTTGCCGGACAATCTATTACCTTCTTACCACTGATTTATTTAGGTCAGATGAACTGGTTATGGTTGCTGGTCGGTTTTGCCCTGTTCAGATTATTTGATATCTGGAAACCCTGGCCGATCCGGGTGGTTGACCGACAGGTCGAGGGAGGCTTTGGCATTATGCTGGATGATATTATTGCCGGTCTTTGGGCTGCTCTTTGTATTTTGCTTTATTTTTACTTCATCGTGGCATAAGCCATATTTAGGATTAGAACATGTCAACGACTGTTATTATTCTTGCTGCAGGTAAAGGAACGCGCATGCGCTCTAGCTTACCGAAAGTATTACAACCCCTTGCAGGACGTCCTTTACTGGGTCATGTCATTGAAACGGCAAAAAAATTAAACGCAGATAATATTATTACCATTTATGGTCACGGCGGTGATCGGGTTCAGTCAGCATTTGCACAACACGCTATTAAATGGGTAGAACAGGCTGAACAGCTCGGTACCGGTCATGCAGTGCAAATGACCCTGCCTGTCCTGCCTCAAGATGGCGTATCACTGATCCTCTCCGGTGATGTACCCTGTATTAATCCTGTGACCTTGCAAAAATTACTCGATGCCACTACAGCAACCGGCATTGGTCTGGTAACCCTTACCCTGCCAGATGCCAGTGGTTATGGTCGTATTGTCCGTGAAAATGGTGAAATCCAGGCCATTGTAGAGCACAAGGATGCTTCCGAAGAACAGCGTCAGATCAAGGAAATCAATACCGGTATTTATACCGTCAGCAATGCTAAATTACATGAATGGTTGCCAAATTTAAGCAATGACAATGCGCAGGGTGAATATTACCTGACTGATATTGTCGCGATGGCTTTGGCAGATGGTATGCAAGTTGCATCGGTAGAACCTGAGCAGGCTTTTGAAGTTGAAGGGGTAAATGACCGTGTACAGCTCGCTGCTTTAGAGCGTCAGTTCCAGTCTTATCAAGCCAAACAGCTAATGCAGCAAGGTGTACATCTGATTGATCCTAGCCGCTTTGACCTGCGTGGCAATTTAACTGTCGGCCAGGATGTCCGCATTGATATCAACGTGATTATCGAAGGTGATTGCGAGCTGGGCGACAACGTTGAAATTGGCGCCGGCTGTATTATCAAGAATACCAAGATTGCAGCTGGTACCAAGGTTCAGCCATATAGCATTTTCGATAGCGCCATCGTTGGGGAAGATACCCAAATTGGACCTTTTGCACGACTACGTCCGGGCGCACAACTGGCCAATGAAGTGCATATCGGTAACTTTGTTGAAGTTAAAAATACCACGATTGGTCTAGGCTCTAAAGCCAACCACTTTACCTACCTGGGTGATGCAGAAGTTGGCAGTGGCTCAAACATCGGTGCAGGGACTATTACCTGTAATTATGATGGTGCAAACAAATTTAAAACGATTATTGGTGATCAGGCCTTCATTGGTTCGAACAGTTCATTGGTTGCACCTGTGAGAATTGGCAACGGTGCCACAGTGGGTGCAGGCTCGACGATTACCCGTGATGTGGAAGATAACAGTTTGGCAGTAGAGCGCTCTAAGCAATTTGTCAAAGAAAACTATCCACGTCCGCAAAAAATCAAGAAATAAGGGGAACAAATATGTGTGGTATTGTCGGTGGCATTGCGGAACGTAGTATTACCAATATTTTGGTTGAAGGCTTAAAACGTCTGGAATACCGGGGTTATGATTCAGCAGGTTTGGCCCTTATCAACAATCATCAGGTCTTACGTGAACGCCGTGTCGGTAAGGTTTCCAACCTTGAACAGGCGGTGAATGAATCAAAAATTAGCGGTTCACTCGGCATTGCGCATACACGCTGGGCAACCCATGGTAAACCGACTGAAGAAAATGCCCATCCGCATATTTCTGAAAATGTAGCAGTGGTGCATAACGGAATTATCGAAAACTATCAGGAACTCAAAGATGATCTTGAAGCTTTGGGCTATGTGTTTACCTCACAGACTGATACTGAAGTGGTTGCCCATCTGATCAATGATGCGCTGAAATCTACCCCGAGCCTGTTAGAAGCTGTACGCCAAGTGGTTCCGCAACTGAAAGGTGCTTATGCTCTGGGCATCGTGCATACGGATCATCCAGATGAACTGATTACCGTGCGTGAAGGTTCGCCACTGGTAATTGGTGTCGGTATTGGTGAAAACTTCATTAGTTCCGATCAGTTGGCATTGCTTCCAATTACCAATCGTTTTATTTATCTTGAAGAAGGTGATATTGCCCGTTTGACCCGTACCACGATTGAAGTCTTTGTCGATGGTCAACTGGTCGATCGTCCGGTCAAGGAACTGGATGCTGCCGTCAGCAATGCTTCTAAAGGTGAATACAAGCACTATATGCTCAAGGAAATTTATGAGCAGCCGGAAGCAATCCAGCAGACCATTTCACAAGCATTAAATGGTCATGAACTGCGTGAAGACTTCCTGACCAATGCAGAACATGACTTCTCAAAAATCCAGCAAATCCAGATTATTGCCTGCGGTACCAGCTATCATGCCGGTATGATCGCCAAATACTGGTTTGAACAGCTGATTGATTTGCCTTGCCAGGTCGAGATTGCCAGCGAGTTCCGTTATCGCACTCCGGTGATTGTGAATAATACGCTATATATATGTATTTCCCAGTCTGGTGAAACTGCCGATACCTTGGCTGCCTTGCGTGATACACAGAAACGTGCAACTGCCAAAGGCCTGGACATTAGCACGATGACGATCTGTAACGTGGCAACCTCTTCGATGGTACGTGAAACAGATTTCAGCCTGCTGACTTTAGCTGGTCCTGAAATTGGCGTGGCTTCCACCAAAGCCTTTACCACCCAGCTTGCCGCCTTGATGCTGTTGGTGCTGAAAATCGGTTCTGTAAAAAATACTATTTCTACAGAAAAAGTGACGGAAATTACCACAGGACTTTGGCATATGCCTAAAGTCATGCTGGATACCTTGCGTCATGATGATGAAATTTTACGCCTTTCAGAACTGTTTGTTGAAAAGCAGCACTGCCTGTTCCTGGGTCGTGGTACGCACTTCCCGATCGCGCTGGAAGGTGCACTCAAGCTGAAAGAAATTTCATATATTCATGCGGAAGGTTATGCTGCAGGTGAGCTGAAACACGGACCATTGGCACTGGTCGACAATGACATGCCGGTGGTGATTCTGGCACCACAGGATGACATGCTGGACAAGCTCAAATCCAATATGGAAGAAGTTCAGGCACGTGGTGGTGAACTGTTTGTTTTTGCTGATGAGCACAGTGGCATTAAAGCCAAAGAGCGCAAGCATGTGGTTCATATTCCGTCAGTCAATGCAGTACTGGCACCGATTGTGTATAGCATCCCGGTGCAGTTACTCTCTTATCATGTGGCAGTGCTACGTGGTACGGATGTGGATCAGCCCCGTAACCTGGCAAAATCGGTTACTGTAGAATAATTAAAATTGAATCGAGGCTGGGAAACCGGCCTTTTTTCTTCTAAATGGAGAGCCTCTAAATGACAAAACTGACTTGCTTCAAAGCCTATGACATTCGCGGCAAACTCGGCACAGAACTCAACGAAGAAATTGCCTACAAAATTGGCCGGGCTTATGGACAGATTTATCAACCTAAAACAGTAGCCATTGGTTGTGATATACGACTCAGCAGTGAAGAGCTAAAACAGGCCACCATTCGCGGCTTGAATGATGCCGGGGTCAATGTGCTGGATCTTGGCATGACCGGGACCGAAGAAGTTTATTTCGCAGCTTTCCACCTGGATGTCCAGGGTGGTATTGAAGTTACTGCCAGCCATAATCCGATGGACTATAATGGGATGAAACTGGTGCGTGAAAATGCCCGTCCGATCAGTGCAGATACCGGTCTGAAAGAAATTCAGGCCTTGGCAGAATCAGGGCAATTCATTGAAGTTAGCCAAAAAGGTCATACGGAAAAATATAATATCCTGCCAGAATTTATCGACCACCTGATGACTTATATTGACGCGGCAAAAATCCGCCCGATGAAACTGGTGATGAATGCCGGTAATGGTGCCGCAGGTCATGTGGTGGATGCACTTGAACAGAAGTTTCAACAGCTACAGATCCCGGTTGAATTTGTCAAAATTCACAATGAGGCCGATGGTAACTTCCCGAATGGCATCCCGAATCCAATTCTGGTTGAAAACCGTGATAGCACCCGTGATGCGGTCATTCAGCATGGTGCGGATATGGGTATTGCCTGGGATGGCGACTTTGACCGCTGCTTCCTGTTCGATGAAAAAGGGCAGTTCATTGAAGGTTATTATATTGTTGGCCTTCTGGCGCAGGCATTCCTGCTGAAGCAGTCTGGTGAAAAAATTGTCCATGACCCGCGTCTGGTCTGGAATACACTGGATGTGGTGGAGCAGTATCAGGGGATTACCGTCCAATCAAAATCAGGTCACGCCTTCATTAAAGATGTCATGCGTGAACATAATGCGGCTTATGGCGGGGAAATGAGTGCCCATCACTATTTCCGTGATTTTGCTTACTGTGACAGCGGCATGATTCCATGGTTACTGGCTATGGCGGTACTGTCTGAAACAGGAAAATCCTTATCTTCTCTCGTGGAAGAAATGATCGCCAAGTTCCCATGTTCAGGTGAAATTAATTTTAAAGTGGCCGATACCCAGGCAACCATCCAAAAACTTTTCGATCATTATGCCGATCAAAAACCAGACATTGACCAGACTGATGGGGTCAGCCTGAATTTTGGTAGCTGGCGTTTTAATGTGCGCGCCTCCAATACTGAACCATTATTGCGTTTGAATATTGAAAGCCGCCGTGATCATAATCCACGCCCAATGCAGGACTATGTTGATGAGCTGACCCAACTGATCCAGGGCGATGCTTAATTCCTCAAAAAAACCTGAAAACAGTGCCCTTTAAACCAGACAAAAGATTCCAGTTTTTAGGGTACTTTTCCGGCCTGAAGCTTTTATGGAAAATGTTTTTCGAGTATATCCACTGTGATATTTGTATTCATTTTTCGCGCAAACAGCATGCCTGACTGCTTCATTTTATCAAAATCAGACACATCTAAAGTCCTTGGATAATCTGGCCCGGAATCCCAGTCAATATATCTTAGCCCTGTTTCACAATCCTCTATCCTATGCTGGGTATGATAGATCCGTTGCTGAAAATGGGAATTATAAATAATGGTATGGAAAAAGATTTCATCTGCACAGAGTGAAGATTTAAAGGTTTTTGCATAATCCGGATTCGCTTCCAGATAATCCAGAATAAATGTCACCGCCTGATCGGTGAGAGTAATCCAGTTTGAACCTTTATATAGTTTAGGTAAATGAGAAATATCCTGTTTACGGAAGTGCCGGCAATACCATAATGCCCATCTGTTCAGGAACTGAAATAATGGTGATTTAGCTTTCTGATACATAATCGGTAAATACAGGACATTAACCCGTTGTTCCACATCATCTGCTAAATCATCATGACCCACAAACTCGGTCTGTTTTTGGTATTCTTTTTCTAGAAATAATTCTCTTGCTGTATTGGAACATAAAGGAATGTCATCTCCAGACAGGAAGAAAAAATAGCCGTAATCATATTTTTGCGCTTCCTGCAGGAGTTTTAACATAACCTCGATTTGGCTATAGCTGCCCCATCGTACATCTGTCCGGTCTGCTAAAAAATATACCTGATCATGCTGTCCGAATTGAGTATGAAATGGGGCAAGGTCGGCTTTCTGATCGACATGAATAAGAATAATACTATGAGGACTTTTCAGCAGCTCATTCACCAGGAAAACCAGTGAATGGGTAAGTTGATGACAAATAACCCCATAAATAAAATTCATATCTATGATCCATATCCTTTGGGATTCTGCTTCTGCCATTTCCAGCTATCGGCGAGCATATCTTCCAAGCCATATTTAGCTGCCCAACCAAGTTCCTGTACAGCACGTCTATTGTCTGCAAAACAGATCGCCACATCGCCTTCACGACGTGGTACAAACTCAAATGGAATAGCCACCCCATTCACCTGCTCAAAGGTATTCTTGACTTGCAGAACTGAAATGCCATTGCCAGTACCAATATTCCAGGCCCGGCAACCTTGGGAGGCCAGACGGTTATTCAAGGCACATAAATGTGCATTGGCTAGATCTACCACATGAATATAGTCCCGCACTCCGGTACCATCGACCGTATCGTAATCATGACCAAAAATAGACAGTTTTTCACGACGGCCTACAGCCACCTGAGTTACATAAGGCATTAAATTATTGGGAATCCCTTGTGGATCTTCCCCAATCTGGCCGCTTTTATGCGCACCGACCGGATTAAAATAACGCAATAATGCAATCGACCAGCGTTCATCAGCGATAGATAACTTTTCCATTAACTGCTCAACAATCAGTTTGGTATAACCATAGTTATTGGTCGGCATTCCGGTAGGCATGTCTTCGTTTAAGGGTGAAGGATTGTTTTCCCCATATACCGTGGCTGAAGAGCTGAAAACCAGTTTAAATACCTGTGCGCGCTGCATCGCCTGAACCAGACTGATGGAACCAGCAATATTGTTGTCAAAATAGGCCAAAGGAATCTGCTGACTTTCACCAACGGCTTTCAGTCCGGCAAAATGAATCACTGCATCAATCGAATTTTGCTGAAAGACCTGATCGAGTAACTGGCTATTCCGAATATCACCTTCCACAAAGGTCAGACTTTTCTGGGTTAGCTTTTCTACACGGTTTAAGGATTCAGCTGAGCTATTACACAGATTATCCAGTACAACGACCTCATGTCCGGCATTCAGCAATTCCACACAGGTATGTGAACCAATATAGCCTGCCCCGCCTGTGACCAGAATTTTCGCCATTTTACTTTCCTAATAGAACTTTAATTAAACCTTGGGTTGAGCCATCTAGACCATCCAGATCGGTCTGTTCACCATTCAGGATGGGCAATAACTGGTTGGCAATTTCCTTGCCTTTTTCCACGCCCCACTGGTCGAACGGATTAATATTCCACAGCACAGACTGGACAAATACCTTATGTTCATAGAGTGCAATTAGCATGCCCAAACTGTAGGGATTGAGCTCCTGCAATAACAGGGTACTGCTCGGTTGATTACCTTCATACTGTTTATAGGCTGGCAAGCTCGCCAATTCAGACTGATCTAGGGCTTCATTACCAAAAGCCAGTAAGCGCGATTGCGCCAGACAGTTGGATAAGGCCAAATGATGTTGTTCTACCAATGCTTCGGCACTGTCTACATAGGTATATTGCTGGCTGTTATAACGCTCTACCGGCGCAATAAAATCACAGCTGACTGACTGAGTGCCCTGATGCAATAACTGATAGAAGGCATGCTGGGCATTCGGCCCCACCTCACCCCAGATGATCGGACAGGTATCGAACTGGACTTTCTCCCCATTGCGCTGGATTGACTTACCGTTGGATTCCATTTCCAGCTGTTGCAGATAGGAGGCAAAATATTTCAGTCGGCCATCATAAGGTAGAATTGCATGGGTCTGGATATCCAGAAAATTGGTATTCCAAGCTCCTAATAATCCCATCAATACCGGAATATTGCGCTCAAAAGGCTGGTACTGGAAATGCTGATCCACGGCATAGGCACCCGCCAGCAGCTGCTTGAAGCCTTCAATCCCGATACTCAAGGCAATTGGCAGTCCGATACAGGACCAGAGTGAATAACGCCCGCCGACCCAGTCCCAAAGCAATAACTGGTTTTCCGGTGCGATACCCCACGCGGTCATTTTTTCCGGTTTGGTCGATACCCCAATAAAATGATGCTTAAGAATATAGGGATGCTGACCTAAAGCCTTTTCCAGCCATAAACGGACTGTTTGTGCATTGGTCAGAGTATCAATAGTGCCGAAGGATTTGGAGGAAATAATAAACAGTGTCGTTTCCGGACGCAGCTGATGCAACAGCTCGGACAGCTGACTGCCATCCATGGTCGAAACAAAATGTACATTGAGTGGCTGGGCAGACTGGTATTTAAAATCAGATAAAGCGTGCGTGACCATCAAGGGACCCAGATCTGATCCGCCAACACCAATATTGACCACATCTTGAATCACTTCACCGGTAGCACCGCGGCGCTGTCCGGCATGAATCTGTTCCACCAGGGCATACATCCGTTCCAGCTGGGCATGTACATCAGCTGCCAGATCAGCATGCTGTTGATCCTGTTTGGGCAGGCGCAGTGCCCAGTGCATGGCAGCACGCTGCTCGGTATAGTTGATTTTTTGATTGGAAAATAGGGAGCCAATCCAGGATCTGAGGTTCTGTGCATCGGCCCATTCGATCAGGCCCTGCAGCACATTTTTATTGATTCTGTGTTTGCTATAGTCAAACAGCAGTTGTTCAAACTGGATAGAATATCGATTAAAGCGCTCCGGGTCAGCAGCAAACAGCTCCCGCAAATGCTCAGACTGAAGCTGTTCTTTGTTCGAGGCGAGTTTCTGACACACAGTTTCAGTGTCGAGATTTGGATTAAAATGGCTCAACATTAACGTCCTACCCCAATATAATTAAAACCACGTGTCTTGACATACGTCGGATCATACAGATTACGCCCATCCAGAATCAGGGGATGCTGCATTAGTTTGATTAGATACGGATAATCCGGACTGCCATACTGTTTCCATGCCGTAATCAGACATAAAGCATGCGCCCCTTCCACAGCCTGATACTGGTCTGTACACAGGATCAGGTCTTCCCGTGGCCCATAGACCTTTTCAATATTTGCGATTGCCTGAGGATCATGTAGCTTGACCGTCACGCCTTGCGCCCACAAAGCGGTCAGCATGGCATGTACCGGAGACTGCTGGATACTTGGGGTATTTTCCTTAAAGGCTGCACCCCAGATCGCAATGACTTTACCCTTCAAGTCTCCACGGAAATAGTTCCAGAGTTTACGGAACAATAATTCTTTTTGCTGTTCGTTAATGTCCCAGACCTGTTCCAGCAGCTGGTTTTTTACCCCTGAATCTGCCACGGCGTGAGTAAGCGTCCGGATATCATGGGAGAAATTCTCTCCACCAAAACCAACGCCGGGGAACAGATAGGCAGAACCAATCCGGTTATCCGCCGCCATGCCTTGCCGTACCTGTTCAATATCAATGCCAAGCTTTTCTGCCACACTGGCCAGATCATTCATATAACTGATCCGGGTGGCCAGCATGCCGGAAATACTCAGCTTGGTAAATTCGGCATCCAGAACCGGCATAAATAGATACTGCTGCGCGCGTGGAAATAATGGGCGTAAGAGTTCTTTGATTTTAGGCTGGATATCTGCATGATCACAACCCACAATCAGCTGGGTGGCCTGAGTAAAGCTACGCAGTGCATTCCCTTCCTGAATAATATCTGGCAGATAAATCCAGTCATCATTCGGCAGCAACTGCTGAAAGCGCTGGGTGCCATGCAAGCCAAAGGTGGAGGCATTAATCATCAGTTTGGGATGGGCAAAACAGGCATGCCGGATGGTGTCCAGCATCTGAAATGCCTGCTGTTCTTCAGTCGCATTAAAACTAAAGAAAAAAACATCCTGATTAAAATCCAGATGCTGAAAATCGCAACAGTTTAAAAAGCCAGATTTTTCCTGTTTTTGCAGTAATTGTTGTAGAGATTCATCCTGGAAATAGGGCCGGGCCGACTCATCTGCATTGAAGCTGTTACACCAGACCACCTGGTGACCACATTCAGATAAAAGAGCTGACATGACTCCGGAAAATAAGGTTTTTCCCAATACTGCGACTTTCATAATATTCCTTTCTTATAAAGCAAGTTCCTGAATCAATGCTTTAAACTCGCTACCGAGTTTAGGATGATCGATGCCATAATGTAAAACAGCCTTTAGATAACCCAACTTGCTGCCACAGTCGAAGGTCTGACCTTTCATGCGATAGGCTTCTACGGCTTCGGTTTGCTGCAGCATGGCAATCGCATCAGTGAGCTGGATTTCATTACCTGCCCCGCGTGGGGTCTGTTCCAAAAGCTGCATGATTTTTGCCGGCAGAATATAACGTCCGACCACAGACAGATTTGAAGGTGCAGTACCGACGGCCGGTTTCTCGACGATTCCTTGCATGACGATACTTTCCCCTTCCTCAGGCGATGCTGCAACATCAACAATGCCATACTGGTCGACCAGATGTTCAGGCACCGCTTCAACCATGATTTGTGAAGCCTGAGACTGAGCATAACGCTGAATCATGCGTGCCAGATCATTTTCCTGATCCTGATCCTTGACCAGCACATCCGGCAACAATACCGCAAAATCATCATCGCCAATCACTGCTTTGGCACACAATACTGCATGGCCCAGACCCAGAGGCTGTGGCTGGCGTACACTAATCACACTCACGCCTACAGGCAGAATCTCAGTAATTTCTTTCAGCAGGTCGGTTTTGTTTTTTTGCTCAAGGGTGGTTTCGAGCTCAAAGTTACGGTCAAAATAGTTTTCAATCGAAGCCTTGGAAGAATGGGTCACCAGAATAATCTGCTCAATTCCGGCAGCAACCGCTTCACGGACCACATATTCAATCGCAGGGCGATCCACGACAGTCACCATCTCTTTCGGAATGGATTTGCTGGCAGGTAAGAAACGCGTACCTAGACCCGCCACAGGGAGAATTGCTTTTTTGATCATATCTATAAAAACCTAGTTCACTTTAATTTCGTTACCGCGTACATAACCGTCGACATAATATTCCAGTTGTGCCAGTGCCCATTCAATATCGGCCTGAGTCGCGGTAAGTTCATGTATACGGTTAAATACTGCCAGAATTTCTGCCAATGGATAATGTTTTTCGACAGAACGCAGAATACGCGTATGCGCGGTAATTTCCGTATTTTCTTCGTCAATTAGCAGCTCTTCATAAAGCTTCTCGCCCGGACGTAATCCGCTATATTGAATTTCAATATCACCATTTGGATTTTGTTCTTCTCGAACCTTGAGTCCGCTCAGCGCAATCATTTGTCGTGCCAGATCCTGAATCCGTACCGGTTCGCCCATATCCAGCAGGAATACGTCTCCGCCCGTACCCAAAGCACCGGCCTGAATCACCAGTTGCGAAGCTTCCGGAATGGTCATAAAGAACCGGGTCACTTCCGGATGAGTCACGGTAATGGGTCCACCCTTGGCAATCTGCTGTTTAAACAGCGGTACCACCGAACCCGAAGAACCGAGCACATTACCAAAGCGCACAATACTGATCTGGGTCTGGTTCTGGGCTTCCGCCATGGCCTGACAATACAGCTCGGCCATACGCTTGGTCGCCCCCATCACATTGGTGGGACGTACCGCCTTATCAGTTGAAATTAACACAAAGGTTTCGACGCCTTTTTTTACTGCAGCATTCACACTAAAGGCGGTTCCGACGGCATTGTTTTTCAGCCCTGCTAAAGGATTACACTCCACTAGCGGGACATGTTTATAGGCGGCAGCATGATAAACAGTCTGTACGCCATATTGTTCAATCACCCGCTCCAGCTTGGATTCATCCAGTACAGAGCCCAGAATCGGAATAATTTCACAGCTAGCGCTAAGGCGTAACTCTTTTTCAATACTATACAGCGCGAATTCAGTCAGTTCATAAATAACCAGTTTGGCCGGCTGATTTTTAATGATCTGGCGGCAGAGTTCTGAACCAATCGAACCGCCCGCACCGGTGACCATCACCACTTTATCTTTAATGTTTCTGGCCAGCAGCTCCGGCACTGGCGGCACCGGATCCCGCCCCAGCAAATCGATAATATCCACTTCCTGAATATCAGAAATCCGGATTTCACCATCCACCAGTTTGGTCAGCCCCGGAATCTCGGTAATTTTTAAATGTGCAGGTTCTAAAAACTTGATGATTTCACTTTTACGGACCCGCCCTACCGAAGGCAAGGCAATCAGGATTTCATCAATTTTTTGCTTGCGCATGAGTTTTAAAGCAGTCTGGGCATCATAGACTTTGAGTCGACCTAGCTGCTGTCCGGTCAAGGAGCGTTTGTCATCAATAAACATAACGGGTAAATGCTCATTGGAACGATACAGTGCAGCAGCGACCTGTTGGCCTGCATTACCCGCACCATAAATCGCAATGCGTTTTTTCTGTACGTCGGCCTGCAAATAGGAACGTATAATAAAACGGATGATGCCCCGGCTAAACCAGATCCAGGCAAACATCATAAAGCCAAACATGAGTGGAATAGAGGTCGGAATAAAGGCCGGGGTAAAATAGGCCAGGGCATAAAGACCAGCGACAGTCAATGCTGTCGCCAGTCCCATCTTGATCATAAACACTTCATTATAAGTACGGACAATAAAGCGATAGACCCCACACACGAATAGGGACACGACTGCAATTACACTGACCCAAACTGCACCAAAAGCCAGATCCGGTACCACTTCTGCACCTAAATCAAAACGGCGAATGGCATAACACAGCCAGATCAAGACAGGAAAAGCACAAAAATCTAGAATAATTAAAAATGCAAGTTTGGCGGCTCGTGGTGATTCTACGAAAGGCGTAATGATCGATTTCACTGGATGCGTTGTCTCAATTCTAATAAATTTTTAATAAGTCACAATGCGATGAGTAACTTAAAAACATATTCTATATAAGTTAAATGCACCGAACACGGTGCACTTATCTTCTTAAAGTTTAAGCAACTATTCTATTAATAACTTGTTGAATTGCGGTGACTGTTTTGTTAATACTTTCATCACTTAAAGTAGGATGAACTAAAAACATCAGACTGGTTTCCCCCAATTGCTGCGCATTTTTCAAACGCTGTGCTGGACGCCAGGGCGTATCATCAAAAGCATGCTCGAGATAAACTTCTGAACAGGAGCCGCTGAAACAAGGCACATTCTGCGCACTGATTTCCTGCATGATCCGGTCACGTGACCAACCTTCAGGCAAAGCATCGATATTGACCTGCACATAACATTTATAGGCAGCATGCACATAATCATCGGATGGACGATGTACGCTAAAATATGGACTGTCTGCAAATGCCGCATAAATTTTTTCCATATTGGCAAGGCGTTTTGCAGTCCATTCCGGCATTTTTTTCAGCTGAATACGGCCGATCACACCCTGCATTTCCATCATGCGCCAGTTGGTGCCAAAGGAGTCATGCAGCCAGCGGAAACCCGGTGGATGCTGCTTGTTATAAATACTGTCAAAGTTCTTTCCATGATCTTTATAGGACCACATCTTTTTCCACAGGGTTTCGTCATTGGTAGTCACCATGCCGCCTTCACCGCCTGTGGTCATAATCTTGTCCTGGCAGAAGGACCAGGCCGCAACATGACCGATTGAACCGGCAGATTTACCTTTATATTTCGCGCCATGCGCCTGTGCACAGTCTTCGATTACATACAGGCCTTTATCGGTAGCCAGCTGCATGATCGGGTCCATGTCGCACATCCAGCCTGCCAGATGCACACAGATAATGGCCTTGGTATTGGGTGTGATCACCGCTTCAATGGTACGGCGGGAGATATTTTGGGAGTCCAGTTCGACATCGGCAAAGACCGGGTTTGCCCCAGCTGTCACAATGGAGCTGGCCGAGGCCAGAAAGGTACGTGAGGTGACAATCACATCATCCCCTGTGCCAATACCTAATGCCTTGAGTGCGACATCAAGTGCTACAGTTCCATTGGCCAATGCCACTGCATACTGGGTTTCTGCGAACTGAGCAAATTCTTTTTCAAACTCGCGGCATTCCTGTCCGGTCCAGTAGTTGACTTTATTCGACAACAAAACCCGGGAAACCGCATCCGCTTCTTCCTGAGTAAAACTTGGCCATGGTTCAAATGCAGTGTTTAACATGATGTTTCCTGAATTTTTAAAATTTAAAAACTTATTTTTTCTCTAGAATTCTTGCTGGATTGCCAATCACCGTTACGCCCGGTGGAACGCTCTTGGTGACCACAGCCCCCATACCAACCACAGCCCCCTTACCAATCACTAAAGGTTGGTCTGGCGTGCCCTGTTTAATCACAGCACCAGTTCCGATATAAGCATGGTCTTCAATATGGATATTGCCATTACATTTCACGCCGGGAGCAAAGGTGACGTAATCTCCAATCACACAGTCATGAGCAACATAGCTATAAATATTGGCATGAAAGAATTTTCCAATTTTAATATTGGATGTCAGACAAGTGAAAGGACAAAGTAAGCTTCCTTCGCCAATATGCACTTCATCTAAAATAATGGTATTACTAGCCTGAACATCTAAATGCTGAATCTGGTCTTCAGTTAAACGCTGGACCAGTTTTTCACGAACTTGGCTGTTTGCTATAGCAATCGTTACAGCCTTATGTGTATTCGGTTTAGCAAGAAAATCCTGATAACTTAAAACAGCATAGTCATTTAAACTGTTACCGGCTTGGCCATCATCGATAAAAACAAAGCTATCTTTGGCTAAGGTTGGAAATTGCTGGCGAACCAATGGCATAACTTCTTTACCAAAACCACTTGCACCATAAATACCAATATATAAAGCTGTCATCATGTTTCATCCTTGTTTTGTGAGCCAGTAAAACGTGTCATAGTCGCTTCACCCTCGGCACTGATATCATCTTTTGCTAAAACTTTATGTACCGTTTTAAACATGATTTTGAAGTCCAGCCAAATCGACTGATTTTCGACGTACCAGGTATCCAGCTTGAATTTTTCTTCCCAGCCAATGGCATTGCGGCCATTGACCTGCGCGTGACCCGTCATGCCCGGTCGTACATCATGGCGTTTGGCCTGTTCAGGGCTGTAAAGCGGCAGGTATTCCATCAACAGTGGGCGTGGGCCGACAATACTCATATCGCCTTTAATCACGTTCCACAGTTCCGGCATTTCATCCAGACTGGTAGAACGCAGCATTTGACCAAAAGGCGTTAGACGTTCACTGTCCGGAAGTGGATTGCCCTGCTCGTCCACAGCATCTTTCATGGTGCGGAACTTGATCATTTCAAAGGGCTTGCCATGTAAACCGGGACGCACCTGGCGAAACAAGACGGGAGAGCCCAGATTTTTTTTCACTTTATAAGCTACAAAGGCATAAAGTGGTGAAAGCAGGATCAGGGCGATGGAAGCGATGATAATATCGAGAAGGCGTTTTAGCATTTAGATCAAACCCATTTCTTGCATCATATGTGCGTTTACCTGATGTACGTCATATTTATGAAGTGCAATTTCGCGGGAGCGATTTCCCATTTTAGCGATAAGCTCTGGCTGAAGAATGAGTTTCTCCATTGCTTTTACTAGACTTTCCACGGATTTTACTTCAACCAGAAAGCCGTTATCGCCATCGGTAACCGTTTCACGACAACCAGGTGCATCTGTGGTTATAATTGCCCGGCCCATTGCCATGGCCTCTAAAACTGTGCGGGGTGTACCTTCACGATAGGACGGCAACACATACACCGAGCTTTCTGCAATTGCAGGGCGAACATCGGATAATTTCCCCCAGTAGTTTAATATGTTACTGGCCACCCATTGATCCAATTCTTGCTGGCGAATGGCCGAAGGATTTTCATCAATCCAGCCCACCAGATTAAATTCCACATGCGGATATTTATGTTTGATAATTTTTGCTGCTTCGGCATATTCACGGACACCTTTATCTCCCAGTAAACGTGCAATCAGCAAGAAGGATATTTTAATTTTTTGATCAGCAGTTAGAGGCAAAGGCAATACATTGAAGTCGGCAACATTAACCCCAGAACCGTTCACTACCACTGTAGGCGTTTGAACGGTTAAAAGCTTTAAATCCTGAAAAAGTTTCAGGTCATCTGGATTTTGGAAAAATGCCTTATGACTGCGCGATAATGCTTGCTGGTATAAACCATGAACCAGTTTCTGAAAAATACTACGCTTACCTTGAGTTTCTACATTTTGAAATGCATAGCCTAAACCTGTAATTAAGGCATAGCGATGCGGTACTTTTGCGAGCCACGCGGCCAGTGTTCCATAGATCACTGGCTTGATCGTATAAGATAAAACATAATCAGGTTTGATTTTTTTTATAAGCGTATACATGCTTCCTAAGGTTTTTAAATCTGCTACCGGATTAGTGCCTGTGCGTTGCATGGAAACTTCATGTATGAAATAACCTAAATCTAGGAGTTTTTCATGCTCGGCAGAAAAAGAAGCCAGATCAGGTGCAACAATATGGATTTCATAGCCTTTCTGATGAATCGCTTCAAGTAACTTTCCACGAAAGTTTAAGACTGAAGGGAGGAAGCTAGCTATTATTAAAAAGGTTTCTTTCATTACTTTCTTACCAGTTTTGTATTAAAAACGAATAGCAAGGCTAATAAAAATATAATATTAGGTATTCTATTTTGTAAAAATAATGCAGGATCAGAGTTAGACAACATATAAGTAAATGAAGTTACTAAAACAGCATAAAAACCTAGTAATATAGGATTTTTTTGATTTTTTGGATCAAAAACAACATCAAAAAATTTAAAAAAACACCCCAAAATGAACCCATGAATAATAACACCCAGAATACCAAACTGTATGTAACCATAAGCTATCCCACCTGGTGGAATTTCACTATCCCAGACCCCATGAACAATAAATGTATTATAATAAGATATGGAATCAGGAATATTAAAACCTAAGAGTTTAAATGGCTTAAAAAGCCAATAAGCATAATCACCAAAAAACCTAAAACTATAATCATATTGCATAAAATTAACTAAAGATAAATATTGATGACTAAACTCAGAGACAATAATATTGTATGAGTTACTAATAGTTGATAAGAAATTATTATCAATAAAATCATCTTTATCAAAATTTTCATTATTTAATGCGAACAAAAAAGTCTTTCCAAACAAAATATACATAAATGAAAAAATAGAAAAAATAGCAACAGTTAATGCAGGAATTTTTTTATAAACAGCTAAATATATTACCAAAATAGAGATTAGAAATGCTATCCCTGCTTCACGTCCTGCACTTAAATAGATTGAAAACAAAGTTAATAAAGCAAAAATAAAAAATAAAAAATAATCAAAATTAGATATTTTTTTATTAATCATCCAAAAAGAAAGCATAATAAAAAAAGATAAGTTCATATATTTGGAAAAGCTACTTACAAATGCAGCCAAATAGTTCTTATTATCATCCGTTCCACTTCTTATTTGAGACATATTAGATAATACATAGTCTAAACCACCATAAGTATATATAAAAAACAATAAAGAACCAAAACCTATTGTAAATAAAAATATAGCTGTTTTTCTAATCAAGTTATGACTAGCTTCTAATTTGAATTTAAAATCTACTTTATCAAAAAAAATTGAACCAAAAAACATTGATATAAAAAAAATAATAATAACAAATAATGGGAATATAGATTCAATATCATAATAATTTCTTAAAAACCTAGGACTTGCTACCTCGTAATATGAAGTAACTAATGCCAGAGGAGCTAATACATATATTACTATAGACCATATAATAGTCATAAATGTTAAACTTATTCCATATTTTTTATACTCCTTAATAGACCAAATAATTAAAAATATAAAAATAAAAATACTAATCAAAATAAACATTAACTATAAATCCTATTTATTCTATTAATATACTCATCCATCGAAAATTTTCTAACTATATCTATGTTTCTTCTACCTTCTTCAACCAACAAAATTCTGTCATTCAACAGAGTGATAATAGTTCTACAGAATCCATCAACTTCATTTTGAATAAGTAATTTGTTTTGTATAAGATATTTACTATCACCAACGTCTCTCGCAATAGCAGTCACCCCCAATGCCATCGCTTCACCTAAAACATTAGGAAATCCCTCAGTCTTAGAATGTAAACAAAAAATATCCATAGCTTTCAAACAATACGGAATATCTTCACGCTGCCCAAGAAGTCTAAAATTATTAATTAGATTATGTTCACTAAGCCAACCCATAAGCTCATTATTATTAATAGTATTATCACGGCCAACAAGCATGAATATTAAATTAGGATCAGTCTTAACTAATTTTTTAGCAATTTCTACAAAAAATTTTTGATTTTTTACAATATTAAAGCGACCCACTGATCCTATAACAATAGCATCTTTTGAAATATTAAATTCTTCGCGAATTTTATTTCGGTCTTCTTCTGTCGCAACTAATTTGTCCAGTTCAAATCCATTTGGGATAACATGCATTTTACTAGCGTCATAACCGATTTTAATGTGAACATCTTTTGATACATGTGCAGCACATACTATATCTGTCGGAACTGAATAAGATAATTTTGCGCAAATTTTGCGCAAACCCACAGTTAATCTAGAAGCACCCTGTGTTACATCAGTCGTACGAATACCCCAAATAATTTTCTGAATATCTAAACTTTTAGCGGCCAATCCCCCTAAAAAGTCTGCATGGTACATCCAGGTTTGAACGATATCTGGTTTAATATCTTTCAATAAGTTTCTTAGAGAAAAATATATAGAAAAGATTGATAATAAAGATGACATATTAAGCGTATACACGCGAATACCTGCTTCCTTTAAATCTTTACCTATTAACCCCAAATCCGTAAGGGAAATTACCTCATGATGAAAATTTCCTTTTTGTTGGCTGTGCAAAACTAAACGCTTCAGCATTAATTCAGCACCACCAACATTTAAACCAATAATGACATGAACAATTTTTTTCATTTAGCAAGTTTCTCAATCACATGCTTAAGGGTTAGCTCTTGAACCCAAAATTTCCCTGGTTTAAATTCAAATTCATTCTCAGATATTCTTACATATTTACCGGCTCGACCATTTATGGAAAGTTGTTCGCATGTATCTACTCCAATAAAAATAGATGACTCAATAATTAAAAACTTTTTAAGTTTTTCACTATAAACAAAATCTGTAGCTAAGAAGGATGAGCCAAACTTTTCCTTAACTTGATATGCTAACTCAAGCGCCTCATTTGGGATTTCTTTCTTTTCATAATTGCCAGCACCAGAAGCACGAAAGTCACCTTTATTAGGATAGCGGTAATAGCCAAAAAGATCATCTCCAACAGACATTACACGTAAGTCATAAGTCGCGTCTTCAATAAAATCTTGAAAATAAACATAGTCTTTTTGAGAAGAATATTTAAAATATGTTTCCTTACCCTTATAGGAAAAAACTTGATCAACTACCTTCTTTGCCTGATCAAAGCTATCTAATTTATCCACACCGAAAGAAGCTGAACCAGTCGAAATTTTAGAAATTAGAGGATATTTTGCACTCTTTAAATAATCTATTACTTCAGATTTAGAGTGACTTACAAATGTTGGAATTGCTGGTAATTTATGCAACTTATATAAATAGTGCGACCTTATCTTATTTTCATAAGACCAGATTTCTTTATAGCTAGGAAGGCAATTTTTTCCCATTTCCTCGAGTATACAAATTTTACCTTTAGCGATATCTTGAGTGGATGGATCTGAATCTGTATGCCAAACAATCAAGTCATACTTTTCTGCCTCTTCCATCCAATTAGATCGATAGGGATCAAAATATGAATAATTTATATTATTATTTTTCAGAAAGCGCTCATACTTAGGATAATAAGCGCGCTCCTTAATCAAGCCTTCATCAGCATAATTATCCGCATCTCTCACGAGTCCGACACGTATATTGACAGGCTGCTTTAAAAGAATTTTTTCAGCTTGATTCAAATATTTATCTAATTGTGCCGCACTCATTAAATCATTTTGAGATTTATTACGTCGTTTTAAATAAAGCTTCTTTAACCAAGGAGTAGATAAGACCAACTCACGAAAATACATTTTTGACATACTTTATCGTCCTTGGAATTGATTAATACGCTGATCAACAATTATCCCATTCTGAACTGCTATTGCATCTTTAAGAACTATATCTGGAGTATCATCAATTAACTGATTTAAATATGGTGCTATATTTTCACTTAGACTTTCAGATATCGTTTTAAAAAATAGAGTTGGAGTATGATCCACTGCATAATGAACAATATTATCCACCACATATATTGGATTAGTTAATGTAGTTGGAATTGAGGTTTCAACTCCCCCATTACGATCACAAGAAATATCAATAATTAGTGAGCCTTTTTTCATTTTACTTAAATCATCTTTGTAGATAATATGATCTTTTCGACTTGTATCCCATAAGATAGCATTAACAAATACATCGTACTTACCTATTTCATCTCGTAATAATTGTTCAGTACGACGATCATATACAGTTATATCAGCACCCATCATGGTTAAAATTTTCAATGCACCTCTTGCAATATTCCCACGACCTAATAATGCAACTTTTGTGTTATATGGAAATAAACCATGGAGGGTGTATGCATGAACAATAGCTGCTTCCCCTGCTATTTCATTATTTCTCCAAAAAACATGCCGTCCTTTTTGAAACATATCCTCCCAAGCTATGGCAGTTAGTTTATTATTAATCAACCTATCTGTAATATTTTTATTCTGTACAGCATGTACCCACCCAAAAATTGTCTGATTAAATAGTTTATTTAAATATTTTGCATCACCAATTTTGGGGTCACAAATAATATCTTGCTTTAACACAAGCTCACGATCAACTATATTTACCCCATAGGACAAATAGTCCTCGTCACAATAACCAAGAACTTGTCCATAGCCTTTTTCTATATAGATATTTTCTGGATTTTTTATTTGTTTAATATGCGAAGGAATTAAAGCTCTACGTTTTTCATTTAGTTTATCACTAATAGGAAGGCCTAATGTTTTCATGAAATTTACCTCTATAATATGTAATTAAAAAATCCTACTATCTAAATCCTATTTATTAAGAATTATAAATCAACTAAAAATAGATAAGATTTATAATTTCTTAATAACTTTTCGGTAATAAAAATAAGAAGAAATTCCCATTAAAAATTGTGCAAAAGCTATATTAATAGCACCTCCAATTAAGCCAAACACCTTAATTAAGGGATAGGAGCTAATCAAACCTAGCATGGATATAAACAAAGTATTCTTTAAAACAACCCTATCATACCCTCTTGGTATTAAATAATTCGTTGAATATAAACTATAAACTGCTATAAAAAAAACTCCAAACGAAAGCATATTAAATATTAATGACAGGTTATTATCAACCACTCCTAGCCATTTAAATATTAAAGGATGAATTAGTATAAGCGATATAGTTAAAACAAAAAAACCGACTAAATAAAATTTACTAAATAAATAGAATTTTTCTTTTTTCCTTACTAAATAAGGAAAGAATACCATTGAAATAACGGCATTAAAAACACTTAAAATATTTGTAATTTGCCTTATTGCACCAAATAGACCTGCTGCAACATTACCCAACAACATACCTATTAAAAATGTCGTTGTATTATTATAGAAATTAGGCATAAATTGATTTATAAAAAGCGATGAATTTTTTTTCAAATTCGTTAATATTTTATTTAATTTTATAAAGACAAAATTTATCTTATATTTTTTTAATATTAAAATATGAGCTATCATTGAAACCAAAAAAAAACCTGTGCCGTACAGTAATGGATATATCCAGTAATCTTCAGGTTTTTTTATTAAAACAAAAACACCCACTGTGAAGCTAAATTTGACAGCCAAATCTAAAATAGTAATATATCGCATCTGTTCTACACCGCGAAAAAACCATTCTGGAAATAAAGTTTGGCCAATAAGCATTAAGCACATCAATGAATATACTAGAAAATCAGCTCTAAATTGTGGAACAAACAAAATCAAACCGCATAGACAAAGCAATGAAAAAATTAATAAAATAATTTTTGAGATCATTGTCTTATTATAAATATAAATTAACTGTTTATTACTATGTCTATGTTGGGCGATTTCACGTGTAGCTGATAAGTTAAATCCATAATCGGTAATAGCTTGAAAATATGTAATTAAAGATAAAGCTAAAACAATTGCTCCATACTGCTGAAACCCCAATACTTTAATTAAATAGGGAAGTGTGACAAAGGGAAGAATAGCATTGACCAACTTTAAAATAGATAATGAAAAAAAGTTTTCCAATAGCCTTTTTACTTCGCCAGATTTTAATAAGTGAGACAATTGTTTAAACATAAGTTTAATTTTTTAATGCCTTTACATACCAACCCATTGCCAATTCAATGCCTTGATTGATTTTTTTAGTAGGTTCGTAGCCTAAAAGACTTTGAATTTTGTTTATACTGGCTTGTGAGTGCCGAACATCCCCTGCACGGAAGTCCCGATATACAGGCTCTTTCGTATAAGTCACATCATTTTCATTTAATGCAGCTTTAATAGCATTAAACAAATCATTTAGAGTCGTACGATCTCCAACTGCCACATTATAAACCTGATTTTTAGCTTCATCATTTTGCGTAGTAGCTGCTAAAATATTGGCCTGAACCGTGTTTTCAATAAAACAGAAATCACGACTGGTTTCACCATCACCATTAATGAACACATCATCACCCGCAATCATGGCTGCTGTCCATTTTGGAATGACTGCAGCATAGGCCCCATTCGGGTCCTGACGCTTGCCAAAGACATTGAAGTAACGCAAACCGATGGTTTTAAAGCCATAGGTTCGGGCAAAGACTTCAGCATACAGCTCATTTACATATTTGGTGACCGCATAAGGCGAAAGTGGCTTGCCGATATTTTCTTCAACTTTAGGCAGTGCCGGATGGTCACCATAAGTTGAACTACTGGCGGCATAGGTAAAACTTTTGACTTCTGCATCTCGTGCAGCCGTCAGCATATTTAAAAAGCCGGTAATATTGGCTGCATTGGTGGTAATCGGATCGGCAATTGATCGGGGTACAGAACCTAAAGCTGCTTCATGCAAGACATAGTCCACTCCTGCACATGCTTTCTGGCAATCTGCAAAATTACGGATATCACCTTCATAAAACTTGAAGTTTGCCCACTGTTCAGGCTTGACCAGACTTTGTACTTCATCCAGATTATGCTGATGACCTGTGGCAAAATTGTCCAGACCCACCACATTTTGGTTCAGCTTTAATAGGGTTTCCAGTAAATTTGAGCCAATAAAGCCTGCTACACCGGTAATTAACCAGGTTTTTGGTGCTTGTTGTAATTGCTCGCATACAGTTTGATATTGGCTCATGTTTAAGATCCCTATAATTACAGACGAAGGTCAGATTCAGATTGATCCAGTACATATTTCAGGTCATATAAAATATGTGCTGACTTGCCCAGGGCACGTAATGCTTCAGCACCCATGGCTTTAAACTGATCATGTGCTACTGCCAGAATCACTGCATCATATTGACCTTGCTCTAAACTCTTGACCGGAGTAATCGCATATTCATGCTCTGCTTCAGCCGCATCGACCCAAGGGTCATACACATCGGCAACAATATTGTATTCTGTCAACTCATTCACAATATCAATAATTTTAGTATTACGAATATCTGGACAGTTTTCTTTAAAGCTTAAGCCCAAAACCAGAACCTTGGCGCCTTCAACCTGAATTTTTTTCTTGATCATGGCCTTGACCAGCTGGGTAACCACATAAGCCCCCATGCCATCATTTAAACGGCGACCTGCCAGAATAATTTCAGGGTGATAACCGATAGACTGTGCCTTATGAGTCAAATAGTATGGATCGACACCAATACAGTGTCCACCGACCAGACCTGGACGGAATGGCAAGAAATTCCATTTGGTACCGGCTGCCTGCAATACTGCTTCGGTATCAATTCCCATTTTATTAAAGATCACGGCCAGTTCATTAATCAGGGCAATGTTGACATCACGCTGGGTATTTTCAATGACTTTTGCCGCTTCAGCCACTTTAATGCTAGTCGCTTTATGCGTACCTGCCTCAATCACCAGGTTATACACCTGATCGACAAATTCAGCGACTTCAGGGGTAGAACCTGAGGTAATTTTCAGAATATTGGTTACTCGGTGCAATTTATCGCCCGGGTTAATTCGCTCCGGACTATAACCGGCAAAAAAGTCCTGATTGAACTTCAGGCCTGATACCTGTTCCAGAACCGGAATACAGGTCTCTTCAGTTGCACCCGGATAGACAGTAGACTCATAAACCACCACATCGCCTTTTTTAAGCACCTGACCAATGCTGGTCGAAGCCTTAACAAGTGGCGTTAAATCTGGCTGTTTAAATTCATCAATAGGGGTAGGCACAGTGACAATAAAAAAGTTACAGCTTTTTAAATCTTCTAAATTTGCTGAATAACTGAGCTGATTTGCCTGTTTGAGTTCTTCTGGGGAAACTTCGAGGGTATGGTCTTGGCCACTTTTAAGTTCATCAATTCGTTTTTGGTAGATATCAAAACCGACCACAGGTACTTTTTTCCCAAATTCAACTGCAAGTGGCAAGCCCACATAACCTAGACCAATCACCGCAATTTTTAAATCTGCAATAGATAGCATTTCAACGCCTTATTAATGTACTGTACTTATGAAGATTCAATCTTTCGGCGCGCATACTAGCAGAAAAACATGAAAATTCTGTTGTGATTTAACACCAAAAAACAAAAAAAATAAGAAAATATTTAACTAAGCTTATGCAGGAATGCTCTAGAGAAAGATTTGGATGGGCAGGCAGGTCTTATTCTCTTCGTTCACTGTTCAATTAAAATCAGATACATTTTGTTATAATAAAATCAAAGTTCTCAGGTAGAATATCGCAGATTTAACGAATTAAATATTAAAAACGGGATTTCATGTGCGACAAATTCAACTGGCTTTTTTACTGACTTGCGGTCTCACTTTGACCGGCTGTGCAGTGACCTCTGGTCTGCAAACTTATGACCTACCAGCAGAAGGTGTTTATCAAACCGAACTCGGCACTTCAGTCAATGTGATCAAACTCACTCAAGACTCTATGCTGGCCGTTCAGCCTGCTGTACAAAATATTCAACAAGACTACGCCCATTTGTTTAGCACCCCACATCGTAGCTACAGTCTGAGTCCGGGCGACATCCTGTCCATCTATTTATGGGCCTATCCGGAAATGACCCCGCCAAGCAGCACCATTAGCAGTGACCAGTCTGCCCAGGCTAACGGTTATCAGATTGACTCACAGGGTTATATCCAGTTTCCAATTATTGGCCGCTACAAGGCTGCGGGCAAATCCCTGACCCAAGTCAACCGCGAGTTGCGCAGTCAGTTGGCCCGTTATCTAAAAACTCCAGATGTCATTGTACGGGTTCTGTCCTATCAGGGTCAGCGCTACTCCGTTCAGGGCAATGTCATCAAAGGCGGTCAGTTTTATTTAAGCGATCAGCCGGTAAGTGTCTATACGGCATTGGGCATGGCCGGTGGTGTCAATGCACAACAGGGCAATAATGCTTCCATTACCTTGGTTCGTCAGGGACAGACCTATACCCTGAATACGGTAGAACTGGAAAAAGCAGGTTTTTCACTGCATAACTTGCTGATCCAGCCAAATGACACTTTATATGTGAACAATCGCGAAAATCAAAAAATCTATGTCATGGGTGAATCTGGTAAAAACCAGTCCTTACCACTGCGCGATCAGGGGATGAGTTTAAGTGATGTATTAGGTGAAAGTTTGGGCCTAAATCCACTCTCTGCCAGCCGCAGCAAAATTTATATCGTGCGCAGTCAGCCAAATGCTGTGCACACTGAAGTTTATCAGATGGACCTGAGTAGTATTGCCGACTTCGGTCTGGCCAACCAGTTCAAGATGCGCAGCAATGACATTGTCTATGTCGATGCTTCAGGTCTGGCACGCTGGCAACGTGTCGTGAACCAGATCATTCCATTCTCGAATGCACTTTATAACCTGGATCGTTTGGGGCAGTAATGCAGATTAAACATATTTTGGTGGTCTGTATTGGCAATATCTGCCGTAGTCCTATGGCTGAATACTTTTTAAAACAACAGTATCCGCATTTAAAGATTGAATCTGCGGGTATTGCGGGCATGGTAGGACATGCAGCAGATGAAAAAGCCAATCTGTGCATGCAAAGTTTGGGCATTGATATGAGCCCGCATGTCGCTCGAAAGCTGAATGCCGAGATGATTAAACGGGCTGATCTGGTTCTGGTGATGAGTCAAAACCAACAAAAACATATTGAACAGACCTGGCCTTTTGCCAAAGGTAAAACCTTCCGTTTGGGGCACTGGCAAGCCAGGAATATCGCTGACCCTTATCAGCATGACCAAGCTGTATTTGATGATACCTGCCAGTTAATACAGAGCTGTATTGCTGACTGGAAAAAATATATTTAAATTTGAAATCAAGATTATGAGCCAAAATAGCAATACTGAAGATACGATAGACTTAAAAGAATTATTTTTTTCACTCATTGCCCAGTGGAAGCTGATTGCGCTGTGTGTCATCTTAAGCGTGATCTGCGCATTGCTGTATTTAAGAGTCACCCCGGACACCTATTCAGTCGATGCGCTGGTACAGGTCGAAGAGAATAAAGGGGCTTCTGCTGCCTTATTGGGTGATCTATCCAACATGATAGAGCAAAAGCAGCCGGCTCAGGCAGAAATAGAACTCCTGAAATCGCGTCTGGTGCTGGGTTCGGCCATTAAAGCCTTAAACCTCGATCTACGCATCGCTGGCACTGAAAATAGTTTTACCGACCGCTTGTTATCACCGCATGACTATCAGACCGAATACAGCAAAGCATCTGTTTTGTTTAAAGACAATGGTAAATCCTTTGATATCCGTCAGTTTGAAGTGCCGGCTTATTTTCATGACAAAAATTTACGTCTAGACTTTCAGCCGGGTAAATACACTTTAACTGATCCGGCCACAGAACAGGTGGTATTCTCTGCGCCATTAAACCAGCGCAGTCAATTACAGTCCGAACGTGGTGAATGGAAAGTTGCCATTTATAGCCAGGACCAGTTCAAGGCACCTTATCTTGTACGCAAGCAATCTCTGCCCGCTGCAGTCAAATCAATTCTCGCCAATTACTCGGTTGCAGAAAAAGGCAAAATGACTGGTGTATTAGGTCTGAATTATCAGGGCACGGATAAACAGCATATTACTGAGGTTCTCAATGCCATCCTGGCTGCCTATAGCCAGCAAAATATTGAACGTCGTTCTGCAGAAACGGCCCAAACACTTAAGTTTCTGGATGAACAGTTACCTGAATTGCGCCAGCAACTGGATGTAGCTGAGCGAGAATTCAATACTTTCCGTCAGCAATTCAACACGGTCGATGTCACCAAAGAGTCAGAACTGTATCTGACCCAAAGTATTAGCCTGGAAACCCAGAAAGCACAGCTCGAACAGCAAGTCGCTGAAGCTTCTGCCAAATACACCAATGAACATCCGGTGATGCAGCAGATGAATGCACAACTGGCTGCCATCAACAAAAGAATTAACCAGCTGGAAGGTACTTTAAAGCAGTTACCCGATCTGCAACGCCGATACTTGCAACTCTTCCGTGAAGTTGAAGTGAAACAGCAGCTCTATACTGCCCTGTTAAACTCTTATCAACAGCTACGAATTGCCAAAGCCGGTGAAATTGGTAATGTACGTGTAGTCGATACTGCTGTTGAACCATTAGAACCGATCAAACCGAAAAAACTGCAAATCCTGATTTTATCCATCTTCTTGGGTGGGTTCCTGGGAACCTTGCTGGCACTGCTACGCAATATGCTACGTTCGGGCATTAAGGATTCCAGTCAAATTGAAAATGAACTAGATTTGCCGGTATATGCGACGGTACCTCGCTCGCCTGCACAAAATGGCTATATCAAGCTGGCCAAGAAGAAAAAATATATTCCTATCCTGGCGGTTAAAAACAGTGATGATATTGCGATTGAGAGTTTGCGTAGTATGCGTACTGCCATTCACTTTGCCTTAAGCAATGCACGGAACAATATTGTGATGATTTCTGGGCCTGCACCAGAAGTGGGTAAATCTTTTATCTCGACCAACCTGGCCGCAATTTTGGCACAAAGCCAGAAACGTGTGCTTTTGATCGATGCAGACTTACGTCGCGGTTATATTCATAAATACTTTAATCAAAATCATCAGCCTGGTTTAGCCGAGTATTTAAATAAACAGGCTACTTTAAATGAAGTGATCAAAGCCACAGATATTCCAGGATTAGATCTATTGACTCGGGGTAAAAGCCCGGTGAATCCATCCGAGTTACTCAGTACTCCATTATTTGGGGAAATGCTGACTCAGTTATCCAGTCAATATGATCATATCCTGATTGATACCTCACCTATTCTTGCAGTGACTGACGGGATTATCATCTCGCAACATGCAGGTGTGAATTTATTGATTGCACGTTATGCACAAACTCAGATGAAAGAGCTGGAATTAACAGTCAATCGCTTTGAACAGGCTGGAGTTAAGGTGAGTGGTGTGATCTTGAATGATATCCAGCGCTCCAGTGCAGGTTATGGCTATGGTTATAATTATGCTTATTCCTATAAGGCTTCAAAAAATGAAGACTAGGTCTTTGACCTAGATATCATGCTTCAAACAGATTCAGAATCATTCAATTTAAATCTGTTTGAAGCTTTTCATATTTATCTGAATAACAAATATTATTATAATCAAGCCAGCATTCAGTAATCAGAAACCTCTTGAACAAGATAGTTTAAGCAAATTAAGCTGAATAGATTGCCTAACGCTGCACTGCAAATAAAAATCACTGACTCCATATTCAGACATTTCCAAAATAAAATATCAGTCATGACCTTTTTTAAAGATTTTTATTGTTTGTCCAACGGACACCAATTAAAAGTTTCCAAGCTGGATAAAACAAGCTCTTTTTAAAAAATACAGGATTAAAAATAGATATTGAAATTCAATCTCTCTAGCAATCAATCACTTCTGACTAGAAAATAGCTTCCTAAACCAGCAATAAAAGAAGTAATTTCTTAATCATATTATCTCTTTGGTATATAAAGGAGTTTCAGTTATATTTTTCCCTGAAAATCGTGCAGCACCGACTTCCTGATCAGGAGCATTAATTCCCTCCTGACTCAACATCACTTTAGCTGTTTTAAACATGATTTTAAAATCAAGCCACACGTTACACTGTTCAACATATTTTACATCGAATGCAAATTTTTCTTCCCAAGACAAATTATTGCGGCCACTTACCTGGGCAAGTCCTGTCATACCTGGCTTTACTTCATGACGTCTCATTTGTTCATCAGTATAATATTCAAGAAACTCTTTCATTTGAGGCCGGGGTCCGACAATACTCATATCTCCTTTTAGCACATTAATGAGCTGCGGCATTTCATCTAAACTGCTAGAACGTAACCTTTGTCCAAATGGAGTAATACGGAATTTATCTGGTAAAGGATTACCCTCTTTATCTACAGCATTCCGCATAGACCGAAATTTAATCATTTTAAATAATTGACCATTTTTACCCGGTCTTTCCTGATAAAAGAAAACAGGCGACCCTAAATTTTTCCGCACCTTATAAGCTATTATAATAAAAACAGGAAATAATATGAGCAAAGCCAGGCAGGCAATCACTATATCAATCAATCTTTTCAAGATATCCTGCTTATATTTAAGCATATCAGCAACAGAATAAACATATAGCTGAGGCATTAAAGAATTTTTTAAAATTAAATTATTTTTATGCATAAAATTCCTGAATGGCTTTTTATCCACTTTATTAAGTTGATCTTTATTTAAAGAAAACTGTATTATTTTATTTTTATAATGCCCCTCATTCATCGAATGTTCTTTTAAAAAAATATTATTTTTTTCATTAAATAAAGGCTTATATATTAAAATGGCTTTGTTGCACAAAGATTTGAAATGCAAAGCGCCCCTAATTGAGTCAAATTTAAGGCGTAACTTGGGTAAGTGGT